>JBEAXB010000029.1:0-15217 GCA_041160045.1 Actinomycetota bacterium | reverse complement strand
CGGCACGTTGTTCGCGACCTCAATCAAAATGTTGGTGTCTATGCCCGCGTTGTCACGCCAGGCGAAATCAGCGTTGGCAACGAGTTGGATTTTCTCTAGGCGAGATGTCAGTTACTTGCTCAGGCTGATGCGAGAAAATACAAACTGATCATCGCAAACCACACCAGGAAATAGTTGGTGGGGAAATCATTTTCAACAACCCAATAGATAAATGGGAATATGACTAATCCGGGAACGGTAATGAGTCCGACAATGAGGCCTAATACACCCCACCATTCAGTCCAAGTCACGACGTAACCAATCCAGAGCAAGACTCCAAGCACTTGGGCCGCTGTAAAAGCGAAGAAGGCAAAGCCCGTGCGTGAAGTTCTTTTTCTCATGCACTCTGTCTAATTGCAGCAAAGACTCAAAGTACATATTCCCCTTAGGTTGGTACATCTGTTTTCCGAGAACTTCGGCTCGAATGCTGGTTATGTTGGGTTCATGCGTATTGGAGTTCTCACTGGAGGCGGCGATTGCCCGGGCCTGAATGCAGTCATACGCGCGATCGTGCGCAAGGCAATCAATAGCCATGGAGACACTGTCGTTGGTTTTCTTGATGCGTGGGATGGAGTGCTCGAGAAACGCACGATGGAACTCACTGTCGAGGTGATGCGCGGTTCTCTTCCGCACGGAGGCACGATTCTTGGCACAAGACGTGGAGGTCCGTACGACAGTCCCGATGGCCCACAGCGGGTCAAGCAAGTGATGAGCGAGCTCGGTATCGATGCACTTGTCGTTATCGGCGGTAATGGTTCGCTCACTGTGGCATCTCGTTTGCACGATGAAGTGGGAATCAATGTTGTTGGCGTGCCAAAGACCATCGACAACGATGTCGAAGGAACCGATGTCTGTTTCGGTTTTCACACAGCAGTGCAGATTGCAACTGATGCCATCGATCGTTTGCACACGACAGCCGAAAGCCACAATCGTGTATTGGTGGTGGAAGTGATGGGTCGCGATACCGGATGGATTGCAACGCATGCAGGAATCGCCGGAGGAGCAACCGCAGTTCTGATTCCCGAGCGACCATTCAACATCGAATACATCGCCGATGCAGTGCGGCGCAAACATGCGCGTGGTCGCTACGCCTCAATCGTTGTGGTTGCTGAAGGCGCGATGCCCGAAGAGGGAACGATGCCGACTCCCCAGTACGACACGGATCCGCATGGTCGCCCGCGTCTCGGTGGCATCAGCGTGTCGGTGGCTCAGGCACTCGAACAACTCACCGGATTCGAAACACGCGTCGTGCAGATTGGCCATGTTCAGCGTGGCGGAACTCCGTCAGCATTCGACCGTGTGTTGTGCACACGGCTCGGTGTTGCAGCTGTGACAGCGCTTCACGAAGGAATCATGGATTCGATGGTGGCGGTTCGCAACGACAATATTGTGTGCGTACCCCTGAAAGAAGTAGTGGGCAAGACCCGATATGTCGACTTGTCGTTGTACGACGATGTCGCCACAGTGTTCTTTGGCTAGCGCCGGCCCTGCTGCTTGGCAAGCGCTGCTTTTTCTTGTGCCTTGCGTGCCTTACGGGCCTCGCGCTTGGCGGCTTGCTCGGCTTCGTCCTTCACAAGAACAGTCATCGTTGGCGCAGGACCTGATGCGGCGAAACGCTCATCGGAGGCGACCAACAAGCGGAAGCCCTTGAGCGAACGCGAATACTGGATCACCATGAGACGCACTGCGTCCATACCGAATTTTTCGATTGCCTCTGGCAAGACCACGTGCAACTCTTCGAGAGTTGGGTCTTCGGATGAATCACCGAGCTTTTCGATGGTCCACTGTGTGCATGGTTCGGCAAGAACAACACCTGCATCGTGGGCGCAACGACGCTTTGCAATTCCGTCGCGAACCAGGGCGCCGAGTGTGGCTTCATCATCGAACGCAGTGGCCGACAAGCCGACAATGCGGGCAAAGCCATCACGAAGATCACCCTCGAGGGCAAGTGTGAGGGTGGCGAGGGCTGAGTCCTCAAGGTTCTCGAATGCGGCGGTGTAGCGGGTACCGCACGAGGATATTGCCTCAGAGGCTCAACGAGACAACGCTTGCATCTCGAGCACGCGCACATTGGAGTTCAGCCCGGTGCGGATGCTTGGTAATGGGCCCCCGATGCCGAGGTTTGATTTCCAGGTAATTCTCCATTCGATGGCCATTCTCGACTTGTAGACCCCCGACGGCTGAGTGTGTGAGGCCTTTCGGTACGTATACATGCAGCTGCTTTTGTCGCTATCGCCGTTGTTGCTCGACCATGGAGTACCGGGTCCGCGACAACTCACTGGGTCATTTCCATCGCCTGGTGAGTAAATGACATTGGCCGGAGTAGCAGTAGTGGTCACGATGATGACTCCGACTGACGTTGCGATGTAGGCAGTCACGCTGAATGGTTTCCAGATTGTGCGAGGTACCCAGAACCATGTCCCGACGTTGACCACCATGTTTCCAGCGCCGGGCGCAGTGCGTGCAAGCAACGATGGCACGATTCGCGAGACACGATCTTTTGCCTGTTCGGCCGCCCCTTTGGTTGATGAGTCACTGATCCAGTGAAATGTCATGACCGTTCCGCAATAGCGCCCGTACAGGGTCTCTTGCATCCCATTTCGAGTGCGCACTGTGATGGGGCCACTCGATGGGCCAGGGGTCGCTGTGATGCTCGTGACCACTCTCCACGAGCAGGGATCATCGACTGGTGGCTTCTCGAAACTGACAGCCGCAGAAATGGCATCGTCGCTGGCACTGCCTGAGCCTTCACCTGCGGCATGGGCCTCGACAGGGGGATGAAGAAGGCCGACGAATCCGGCGAGCAATACAGCAAGTGCCGAGAGCCGAAAGGTGGGTCGACGGTGAAAGTGATTGGACATATGGCCTCCTGTGAATTGGGTGGAGATTGTGACGAAACCGTGGAAGTTTGTGCAGTCACCCATGTGTGCCTGGCAATCGGGGTGGTGGAGAGGCCGACGCCGATAACCTTTGACGACCCCGATTTCGGGGCCGTTTGGAAAGCAGATTGGTGTCCATGACCCAGCAGCACCCCGAGTTGGCGCAGGAACAGGAATTCATCCTGTTCGCATACGAGTGTCTCGAGGCGAGCCGTGTTGGCGCGCTCAAAATTCGTGAACTCACGTCGTCGGGTCCTGGCGGAACATTCCAAGCTCGTCTCGAACGAAATGTCTTCGACGAGAACTTGGTCCATCGTCTTGAGCAGCTTGAGCTCGGAAACGCTGCATTGGTCTTTGGCCGCATCGACCGCACGGCAGACGACACGGAAGAAATCGAAAAATTCCACATCGGCCGTCTGGCTGTTGCTGATTCGAATCGCGAGCCGGTCGTCGTCGACTGGCGCGCACCTGTCGCAGAACCCTTTTATCGTGCAACAGGTCGCGACCCGATGGGATTGCTTCGCCGTCGCCACTTCGTAGTCGAAGGTCCGAAAGTACTTGCTCTTGAAGACGAATTATTTGGTGAGGGACATCTTGGTGTCGGGCAAGATGAAGGACTAAGCGATGACCCGCGTCAGGGTCTTCGCGGGTACAGCACATTGCTCACGGCACTTGGTCGCAACCGCACGGGACAACTTGGCGACATTGTCGCAACAATTCAATCCGAACAGGACGAAATCATTCGCTCTCCGCAAAGTGGAGTGTTGGTGGTGCAAGGTGGACCGGGCACAGGGAAAACAGTTGTTGCATTGCATCGCGCCGCGTACCTGCTCTACACCCATCGTTTCCCACTCGAAGATCAAGGCGTACTTGTCATCGGGCCAAACCGCGTGTTCTTGCGTTACATCGAACGTGTGCTCCCTTCGCTCGGTGAAGCCGGAGTCAACCAAGTGATCATTGCGGATCTTGTTCCTGATGTTCAGTTCGGTGGGCGCGAATCATCAAACGTTGCACGAGTCAAAGGTGCAAAGAAGATTGCCAAGGTCATCGACAAGGCAATTTCAGATCGCGAACGTCCGTTACTCGAAGACGTCGTAATTCCTGTTGGTGCTGGTTTTGCTCGCTTGCGAGCAAGCGAATCGCTGCACATCGTCAAGGCAGCACGCCGTCGCTATCACCGACACAATCAAGCACGCCGCTATATCGAGAACGAAGTGTACGAATCGATGGCTGCAACGTTGCGCAATGGCATCGAAGCAGACGATGTCCGCGAATCACTTCATGGCACACCAGAGATGCGCGCAATATTCGAGCGCATGTGGCCGATGCTGACGCCGGCCCAGTTGTTGCATGATCTTTTCGGGTCGAAAGCATTGCTCAAATTGGCAGGCAACGGCATCCTGCCCGAAGCCGACTACACCGCTTTGTATCGCGAACGTTCTGCATCCGTCGACGAAGTTCGTTGGACAACAGCCGATGCTGCTCTTCTCGATGAAGCACGCTTCCTTCTCGGACCACGTCCGCGCAAGGGCGGCAAGATCGACGACAAGGACGAAATTCGTACATATGGCCACATCGTCATCGACGAAGTACAAGACCTGACTCCCATGCAGTTGCGCATGGTGACGCGCCGTTCACTGAGTGGTTCAATGACCGTTGTTGGCGACATTGCTCAAGCCACCGGCCCACTTGCACCAAACGACTGGAAAGATGTTCTCGAGCATCTTCCATCTCGAAAGACGCCACGCGTTGTTGGCTTGTCGGTGGGTTACCGCATTCCGTCACAGATCATGGAACTTGCAGACAAGGTGATGCATGCTGCAACACCGGGATTGCGTGCCCCACGAAGTGTGCGAGATGGTGATGAGTCCCCGCTCATCATTCGTGCCGCATCTGCCGACGAATTGAACGTGGCCATTGTTGCTCGTGCTCGAACACTTGTCGAACGACCAGACACCGGCCGTGTTGCCATCATTTGTCCCGACGACATGGTGGACGAGGTGTCGTCAGTGCTCGACGCCGCATCACTTGCTCATGGTCGCGCGCAAGCCGCCGGTCTTGATCAGAATCTGTCGATTGTTCCGGCCACGTTGGCCAAGGGCCTCGAACTCGACGATGTCATTGTGGTGGAACCCACTGCAATCGTGGCAGACGACGCACAAGGTTTGCGTCTGCTCTATGTGACGCTGACGCGCTCAACGCGCAGTTTGACTGTCTTGCATCGCATGCCGTTGCCCGACGCGATGCTGTAACTGCTACTTATTTAGCAGGGGCGTCAGTGCTTCGATGACAAGTGGAATGAAGCGCAATGCCTTGTCTGCATCTGCCGGGCGCTTGCGTTCGGTTGCTGTATGAATCAAGCGCACGATGCTTTCAACAGAATCCACCACGTCGATTCCGGATTCACGAATTTTCGGTTCGAGAACAACCCAGATGGCATCTGCCTCGGCAACCTTTGCCTTCCACTGACTTGTGTCGCCATCGACTATCAATTGCCCAAGCCCATCGGCGACTGTTGAAAGTTGCTGCAACAAATCGACGATTTCACCTGACGGCGTCGCAATGGTCGATGTTGTTGATTGCGCGGGTGCGGTTGTATCTGGCGCGCTGTCAATTGTCGTGGCGCACGACGACAGGGAAAGAATGCTGGTCAGCACGACTGCGCTTCGAACGAGATTTTTCATCGTGGGGGCTCCGATGGTGTGGGTTTTAGATGGTGACAAGAATGCGAATGGTGGCAAAAGGATCAACAGTGATGGTGACACCGTCAACCTCAACTGTCATTTCGCCGGAGGTCTCCTGCGAACGCACTGTGCCATAGCTTCCGGGGACGAGATGCGACTTCTCGAGAAACTCGAGCATCCCCGGTGTGAACTCGAGTTCTTCAGGAATACGCGAGACAGTGAACGCCTGATCGGAACCAAGAGTGTTCAAACGCACAGCAGGCGGAGGTGTGTAGCCAGAACCAGGAATCGGATTTCCGTGAGGGCATGTGGTGGGCTCGCCAAGCACGCGACTCATTGCCATTTCCACTTCGTGCGAAATCACATGTTCCCAGCGACCAGCTTCGCGATGGGCGAGCGACCACGAGAGTCCGAGAACATCGGTCATGAATCGTTCAGCTATCCGGTGTCGGCGCACTACACGCACGGCCAACTCTTCGCCTTCAGCTGTGAGAGTGATGCGTCCGGCATCCACTTCGATGAGCGATTCCTCGGCCATACGTTTGATCATCTCTGATACGGATGGACGCGAGACACGGAGACGTTCGGCGATGCGGGCTTGAATGACATCGACATCGTCTTCACGAAGTTCGAAGATGCATTCGCAGTATTCCTCGAAGGCGGGATGATGTTCACCCGGATTTGGCATACCCGCATCCTACTCGTGATGGACGGTGAGTTATCGGGGTTGGTTGGCCCGTGGTTGGCCAATGGAGCGCAGCCCACCCCATGCCAGTTCAGCAACGGCGCGACCAAGAGACTCTGCGTCGAAGTCGCGCCCGTGACGAATGACTTGGCGACTGACCGTTTCGGCCATACCCACGAGGCCAACGGCAAATGTCACTTGATCCTCGGTTGACACAGCGGCAGCGATGAACGGAGCGATTGCCCGAGCTGCTGCATCTTCGAATTCGCTCACAATGTCGGCGAACTCTTCATCGACTCGTGCCGAACTTTCGAATAGCAATGAAAAAGCTTCGCGATGTGTTGACACCCAGGTGAAATACGCAATCATTCCGCTCTCGGTTTGAATACGGGGGTCTGTTGCTTCTGCAGCAGCTGCAGTCACCGTGCGCACCAAATCTTCACCGACAAAGCGGAGAAGTTCGAGGTACAGCGCACGCTTCGAATCGAAGTATTGGTACACAACCGGTTTTGTCATCGACAACGCTTCTGCAATGTCGTTCATTGAAGTGTTGTGATACCCACTTGTTGAGAACGCGGTGAGCGCAACGTCAAGAATCTGACGACGTCGATCGATGCCAGGCATTGACATGGCGAGATTTATCGTCCGTTTTCCAGGTCGTCACGCTCGGCTGCCTTGATTGCGTATCCGATGACGATGGACGGAGCGAGAAGAATTGATCCGGCAATAAGACAGATGGGTACCGCGGTCACAAGTGGTCCTTTGAATCCGACAAAGAAGGCAATGAGAAAACATGCCATTGCAATTCCGAACAATGCATAACCGACGCGATTCGCGATGTCGTTCAAACGTTCAATACGAGCGCGGAGGGTGCGTACGGGATCGTTCTCGTGGGAAGACATGCCCCTGATGGTACGGGATTTCCCGATTGAAGAGACCACTGCCTACAGATTGGCGGGGAGAAGGCGGGACAAATTCTCAAAAAAGACGAAGAGAACAGGGCCAAAAACGACAAGCGAGAGGGGATACACGATGAGTCTTTGCTTGCGCCTTCTGACAATCCGTTTGGTAACGACATAGATGGCAATGAGAGCAAGTGCAAGTGCGATCACGGTGGGCCATGCAGACGGGTCGTGAAACCAACCTTCAGATAACGGTGCATCAGTAATGGGTGTTTCAGCAATCGGTGTTGCTGGCTGTGCCACAACTGTTTCATCAAGACTGGCCACCACGATGATGCGCTTGGCTGATGTCCACTTCGGGTGACACGACACAAGTGTGAGCGTGGCTTGCGTCGGATCTTTTGTTTTTACAACTTCGATGGCTGTCGCAGGGACAATCTGTGGAGCACTATTTGCAACATACGTGTAAGTACCCGCACTCGTTTCGAGTGTGATGCGATCGCCTTTTTTGACCTCATTGATGCGCCCAAATGGTGCGCCATACGTGGTGCGGTGTCCGGCAATGGCAACGTTGCCGAGTTGACCTGGCAATGGTGAGCCGAGGAAAAGCCCTGGTCCCCGTTTCAGATCATCGGTTTCCACGCCGGCGACAACAAATTTGTCCACCTCAATCGTGGGAATCGTGATGCGACCCACGAGCCCACTGACTAAGGGGATTGCTGGTCGTTGGCTGCGAAAATCGGCAGCGAGTGTGGTTTGGGCACGCTGTTCGGCAACGCCGGTGCCCCAGAGTTGGTAGGCAACGAAGGACAGTAGGAGAAGTCCCGTTGCAATCAGTATGCGACCCACGACATCGAGCGCGCGCGTGAGAAATCCCTGATTTTCAGGTGCGGGAGTCGACATGTAGACGACCCTAGTGGCGCGTTGTTACTGATGGCAGCCGGTCACTAGCGTGACTACGGCATGGATACCGTCATCGAACTCAACGGGGTCGTCGCGGTTCTCGGGCAATTTCCAGCTTTGGCCGGAGTAGACCTCTCGGTCGCACGTGGTGAAATCGTTTTGTTACAAGGTCCAAACGGGGCCGGTAAGACCTCTTTGCTGCGTGTGTGTGCGGGGCTGATGCCCATCGAACGTGGGACCGGACATGTCCTTGGAATTGATCTTGCGACGAATAGAGAGGACATTCGTTCTCGTGTCGGCCTGCTCGGGCATGCAAACGGTTTGTACCTCGATCTGACCGTGGCGCAAAACATTGCGTTCTGGGCTGCAACAGTTGGTGCGAAGAAATCTGAAGTCGACGCCGCAATGGCGACAATGCATGTTGATGGGCGATTGGCAAAAGTCAAAGCTGCTCAATTGTCTGCCGGTCAACGCCGCCGGTGTGCTCTTGCAAGCCTGATTGTGCGTCGCGCAGAAATCTGGCTCCTCGACGAACCCCATGCCGGCCTCGATGCAACCGGGCGCGATGAACTCGACAATTTGCTGCGCTCTGCAGTTGCATCAGGCGCAACGGTAATGCTTGCCAGCCACGAGAGGGAACGCGCAACTGGTCTTGCCTCACGTGTCGTAACAATCGATGGTGGAGGCGTGCGATGAGCAAGATGTCTCAACGTCGCACTATTGCAGTCGCTGTTGCTCGCAAGGATCTGACCATTGAATGGAACAGCAAGGTGCTTGTCAATCAGGTGGCCCCGTTTGCCGCAATCATCATGGTGATGTTTGCGTTTGCACTCGACAACGACGGAATTTTGCAGCGTGTTGCGCCTGGGCTTGTGTGGTTGGCGACACTGTTCAGCATGTTGGTCGTGATTCAACGAACTTTTGCAGTTGAATCCGCCGATGGGGCACTCGATGCGCTTCGTGTGGCAGGCGTCGACACGAGTGCAATCTTTGCGGGCAAGTCCGGTGGCGTTGATGGTGCAACTTTTCGCACTCGAACTACTGCTGATGGCAACGGCAGTCGTTTTGTACGGCGTGGAAATGTCACTTCTCGGATTCTGTGAGGCATTAGTCACCATGGTGGTGGCAACCGTCGGACTTGGCTGCGTGGGTACCCTGTACGGAGGACTTGCCGCTGGTGCGCGAGGTCGGGAGACCCTTCTTCCGCTCTTGCTGCTCCCAGTTGTAGCTCCTGTCCTCATCGGCGCCACTCGGGCGACCGAGGCGGCATTTGGCAGCGGTGGCGCCACAGTGTCCGAAGGATGGCCATGGATTGGTCTTCTTGCGGTCTTTGCGGTGATTTTTGGCGCTGTCGGAACAGTTGCCTTTGGTCCCTTGGTCGACGAATAGGACCCGATTTCCCTCTCCGCCCCGATGCGGTCAGAATGACAGAAGTGGATGTGAACATGGCCCTCAACGCAGGCACCGGAACCCCAGCCACTCGGCGACTCGGAGTTGTCGTGATCGCCCTGATGATTACCTTGGCCCTGTGCGGTCTGTGGTTCTCAGCAGAGGACGTGGTCCAGGGAAGCACCGTTCGCATCATGTACGTGCACGTCCCTTCGATTTGGACCGCCTACATCGCGTTTGGCCTCACTGCACTGTGCTCCGCGGTGTATTTGTCTTCCAGAAATCGCTCGCTTGCCTGGGACCGTGTGTCTGGGGCATCGGCCGAAATCGGCGTTCTTTTTGTTGCAATTTCTCTTGTCACGGGAAGCATGTGGGGTCGCCTCACATGGGGCACCTACTGGGTATGGGATGCGCGACTCACCAGTACAGCGTTCTTGTTCATCACCTACATCGGTTATCTCGCTGTGCGCCGTCTCGGTGGCACCCACCGCCAACGTGCTCGTCGCTCATCGGTCCTGGCTTTGCTTGCCGTGCTCGAGATTCCACTCGTTCACTTCAGCGTCGTGTTGTGGCGCTCGTTGCATCAGGAAGCATCGGTGGCCAACCCCAATGCAAAAGTAGAGATGGACGGACTCATGTTGTTCTCTCTGTTTCTCGGCTTGGTGTCGTTCACGCTTTTGTTCGTGTGGCTTGTTCTGCATCGCCAGCGCACCATGATGTTGGAAGATGCTTTTTCTGATCGCGGACTAGATGCGGCAATCACTGCGCGTCACAACGAAGCGGTCGCGGGGTAGTCATGGATCATGCATCGTTCATCATCGGCAGTTGGTTGATTACTTCTGCGTCTGTGCTGGCGTACGCCGTGTGGGTCATTCGTCGTGGACGAGCATTGGCCCAACACGCAACGCCTGAAGAGATGCCATGGACCTGACTCCTCGCACGTCCACTCCGAGTGGTTCTGCTGCGCCAGTGCGCAAGCGTCGGTGGATGCCCATCATTGTTGTTGCACTTGCAGTCATCGGCGGAGGCGTCGTTGTCACGCAGTTCCTCACCAGCGCAATCGACTACTACTGCAATGTCGATGAAATCGGTGTGCGCGAAGGTTGCGACGGCGATCGGCGCATGCGGGTACAAGGCGTCGTCGAACAGAGTTCAATCAAACAAAATGCGGGCTCTACAAGCTTTGCCCTCGACTTCAACGGGAAATCACTTGTTGTGAACTATGCGGGCGATCCGGGTGGAGTATTCCAAGAATGCATTCCTGTGGTCGCTCATGGGCGCATCGTGGATGGTGTTTTTGAGAGCAATCGCATTGAAGTCAAGCACTCGAACCAATACGTCGAGAAGAACACAGGTCGAATCAACGAGTCAGACAAAGAGGCCGCAGCATGCTCAGTGTCGGAGGGCTAGCCGGACCACTTGGTCGCGCCGCGCTCATCATCGGGTTGATTGGTGCATTCTTCGGAATGATTGCCGCTGTCACTGGAACACGTAATCAAGACGCAAAGGTCTTGAAGTTGGTGCCGCGTTTTGCTGCACTGTCATGCGCTGCCGCCATTGCTGCATTTGCCGCGATGGAATGGGCAATGATCACGCGCGATTTTTCGCTTGAGTACATTCAGAAAGTGGGCTCGTACAGCACACCTGCGTTGTACAACTTCACCGCAGTGTGGAGCGCGCTCGAAGGCTCGATTCTGTTATGGGTTCTCGTCCTTTCATGTCTGACCGCGGGAATCGTCTTCAAATATCGCTCGCGTATCGATGACCCGATGGTGGGCTGGGCAGTCGCCACCATGTTCTTTGTCGGCACTTTTTTCTTTTTGTTGACGCTTGGTCCTGCAAATCCGTTTGCTGCGGGGCCGGCAGGTGTGCTCGATGGCCCGGGTCCAAACCCGCTGCTGCAAAATCACATCCTTGTGGTGTTCCACCCACCGATTCTGTACCTCGGCTATGTGGGCATGACAGTGCCGTTCGCATTTGCCATCGGAGCTCTCATTACTGGTCGCGTTGGTGAAGGCTGGCTCGTCGAGACACGTCGTTGGGCACTGTTTTCCTGGGGCTTTCTCACGTTCGGAATCATCCTTGGTTCCTGGTGGAGTTACGAAGTTCTTGGCTGGAGCGGAGTCTGGGCATGGGATCCGGTGGAGAATGCGTCGTTCATTCCGTGGCTCACGGGAACTGCGTACATTCACTCGGTGCTCGTGCAGGAACGCCGCGGCATGTTGCGCGTATGGAACCTGTCGTTGTTGATTGCAACATTCAGTCTCACCATTCTCGGAACATTCCTCACGCGTTCTGGGGTGCTGAACAGCGTGCATGCATTCAGCGAGTCAGATATTGGCCCGTACCTGCTCACTTTCTTTGCAATCATCGTTGTTGTGTCGGTCGCACTCATCGGGTGGCGTGGCGACAAACTCCATTCACCGGGCACCATCGATTCACCGTTTTCTCGTGAAGGTGCATTTCTTGCGAACAATGTGATCTTCAGTGTGTTTGCATTTGTCGTATTGCTCGGAACAGTGTTTCCACTCATCATCGAAGCGTTGCAAGATCGTCAGTTGGTCGTGGGTGAACCTTTCTTCGACAAATTGGCCGTACCCACGGGCTTGACACTGTTGTTCTTGATGTGTGTGGCGCCGGTTCTGCCGTGGCGCAAGGCATCGACAGAACTGCTGTCCACTCGGTTGTTCTGGCCTGCATGGGGCGGAATCATCGCCCTCGCATTCAGCGTGTTCGTTGGCGCTACTGGCCTCGCGCCACTTCTCACGTTCACTCTTGGCGGTTTTGCTGGCGGAGCCGCGTTACGTCAATTGGTTCTCGCAACACGACGTCAGGGACTGCGTGGTTTTCTCGGACGCGCAAACGGCGGCATGGTCGTACACATCGGCGTCATTCTGATTGCAGTTGCACTCGCTGCATCGAATAGTTACACGCACAGTCAAGAGTTGATTCTGAAGAAGGGCGTTGTTGCGAACTTCTCCGGACACACGTTTGAACTCATGGGCTTTTCGGAAATCTCGACTGATCGACTCACCACTATTGCGGCTCTTGTGAGAGTGGATGGCGGCAAGAGTTATTCACCTGCGATCACGAAGTACAAATCAATGGGCACCAACATTGGTACGCCATCAGTGAAGACATCGTTCGTGAACGACATTTACCTCACTGTTGAACCACCAATCAAAGTGTCGAGCGGCTCGGTCAAGATCAAGGTGTTCATCAAGCCAATGGTGATGTGGTTGTGGATTGGTGGCGGCCTGATGGGAATCGGCACGGTTCTGAGTGCATTCCCCGGACGGCGTCGTCGTCCGACAGACCCGACATCGGCACCTGTCCCGATGGAGAGCACCGTATGAGTCGTCGCCCTGTCGCGCCGTACATCGCAGGTGCAGTTGGTGTCGTTCTGATTGCATTCCTCGGTGTACTTGCGCTTGCAAAGCCCGGCGGTTCCGAATCTGCATCTTCTCCGTTGCTCGGAGAACCTGCCCCAATTGTGCGGTCCTCCACTATTGATGGCCCTGAATTCGACCTTGCACGTCGCAAAGGCAGTTGGGTGGTTCTCAACTTCTTCAACTCAACATGCGTGCCCTGCAGGCAAGAACATGAATTCCTTGTCGACTTCGACAAGGAACAGAAGGCCTCTGAAAACCCTGTCGAGTTGTACACCGTTGTGAACGATGACTCGGATAGCGCGATCAATGCGTTCTTTTCCACATTCGGAGGCGATTGGCCAAAGATTCGCGATGACGACGGAGCCATTTCCGTTGCCTTCGGCGTGGCTAAGGTCCCCGAATCCTGGGTCATCGATCCGAACGGATTCGTGCGCCTGCGAATTCTCGGAGCACTGACCGATGGTTTTCTCACGACTCGTCTCGACGAATTGAAGAAGGAATTTTCGGGCCAAGCATGAAGAAGTTGAAATCATGGCCGGTGTGGATGTTGATGGGTCTGATTGTTGTTGCGTTGCTCACTGTCGGAACCACCCGTGATTCAGGTCCGCTGACCCAGTCAGATCGCATCGACACAATCACAAAGCACATCGCGTGTCCGACATGCGATGGCGAAAGTGTCTATGTCTCGCGTGCATCAGCCGCCGAAGCAATTCGTAATCAGGTCGCCCGTGATGTGTCCGTCGGAAAATTGACCGACGATGAAATCATTAGCTCTATTGCCGACAGGTTTAAAGCGCAGGTACTTCTTGTTCCTCGTGCAACGGGCATTGATTCCCTCGTGTGGATCATGCCGATTGCTGTTCTTGTATGCGCTGTAGCTGGGCTAGGGGTTGCGTTCAGGCGTTGGAGACTGGAAAATCGCAGCATTGCATCGACCGAAGACATCGAACTTGTCGAAAGGCTTCTTGCGCAAGACCCGACAGATGAGGACTACGCCTGATGTCAGAGGAAATGCGCGGTGAGCAACAGTTTTTGTTGAACTCGTTGCGCGATCTCGAGCGTGAACGCGAAGCGGGCGACATCGACGATCATGACTATCAGGCTCTTCGCGAGGGATACATCGCTCGCGCCGCAATCATCACCCGTGAACTCGACGGAACAGCGGCAGTACCTGCACTCCCGCCTCGTCAGTGGGCTCGCCGCATCCTGGCAACTTTCGTTGTACTTGCAATCGGCGCTGGTGCCGGAATTTGGGTGGCTCGCCAATCTGGTCAGCGCTTGCCGGGCCAAACTGCTTCGGGTGGATTCGAGCAGAGCACCACAAGCCTGCTCGCGACCGCGCGGCAACTGAATTTCTCTGACCCAGGAAAAGCAATCGAGTTGTACACCGATGTGTTGAAACTAGAACCAGACAATCCCGAAGCTCTCACGTACCGGTCATGGATTCTTGCACTCAGTGCACGAACCGCCACGGGTTCACTCAAACAAGTTGCGATGACCCAGGTGGTCACCGACTTGTTGCGTGCACAAAAGACTGATCCTGAATATCCCGACGCGCATTGCTTCCTCGGAATCGTGTACTTCCGTTTCTTGAACACGGCGCGTCTTGCAAAACCACAATTGGACACATGCAAGGCAATGAACCCGCCGAAAGAAGTGCAAGCATTTGTCGACTCAATCGTCAAAGAAGTCGACGCAGCAGTAGGACAGTAGATCCCCGCTAATTAATTTTTGGTGGCGCCCAATATTCGGCGCGCACGAATTTTCCGTTTTCACGATGCAGCACAAACGTGCCGGCTTTGCGCAGGGCTCCTGGGGCTTCACCCAGATCCATTCCGCGACGGAGAAGTCCGTTGATGACGTCTGGGATGACGTCTCCGTGGCTGCAGAGCACTGCATTGTCAGGTGCGTCGTCGAGTGCTGCCAGTGATCTTTCGAGGGGAGAGTCCTCCTCCAGTCGGGTATCGATGGTGACATCGAGTTCGCACTCGTCGCCGAGGGGTTGCAGAGTCTGCACACAGCGCAGGTACGGGCTCGACAGGAGCGCAGAGGGCTGCAATGGGGCAATCCGAGCCACGAGTGCTCGGGCTTGCTCCCAGCCTTCCTCAACGAGTGGTCTGTCACGGTCATCGCCAATCCACGCGGAGCGGCTACCGGCCTTGGCGTGTCGAACGAGATACAAAGGCATGGCGCCACAGTAGTGCTCGATTTCAACGATGGACTGCGTCGATTGAAGGCAGAATGAGCCCATGGGTTTTTTCGACCGTAACCGTGAAGATGTGGCCGCGAAGGGGTTCGATCCGTCGCGCTTGCCGCCAGGCCAATATCTCACCGATCGATTTCC
>JBEAXB010000196.1:0-3087 GCA_041160045.1 Actinomycetota bacterium | reverse complement strand
AATTTCCTTTGCAACCATCAAGAAGAACTCGAAGATCACTGTTGCCAAGGGCGCCAAGGTCGTGCTTGTAGTTGCTGCTAGCTCCAAGAAGGTGTGCTCTGTCAAGGGCACCACCGTGAAGGGACTGAAGGCTGGTAAGTGCTCAATTAGCGTCAAAGTCACACCAAAGGCGACTGCCAAGGTGAAGAAGCCAAAGACCAAGACAACCAAGGTGAGTATCACAGTCTCCAAATAGAGATTTATGAACTAGCCTGACTTACGAACGGCCCCTCTCGCCATACCTGCGAGAGGGGCCGTTTTGTATATCTGGCCTTGTCTGTGGGCCGCCGGAGAGTCCGTATGATGGCTGAATACCTTTTTAGTCTTGGGGATTCCGATGAAATTACAGTCACACCTTCGCACCACTATTGCTCTTGCCCTTGCCGGGTCTCTTGCTCTTGCCGCATGTGGTGGAAATAGCTCCTCGTCGAACAAGTCTGCACGCACACGCAATGCCTCACTCACCCAGGTCAGTGCCGGCATGGCGGATCAAATCGCATCAATGGCAGCAGGCTGTGGCAACAACGTCGTATTGACCACAACGGGCGAAGTGGTCTCATGGGGCGCATTCGGAGTAGCCCCCACGAAGAATGCACGATTGATTGCAAGTTCATGTTGGAATGCTGCTGCGATAACAGACGACGGCGAATACAAAATTTGGGGTGACGAGGACTCGACTATTGCTGAGTACGACCAGCCCCAACGAATTGATTTTTCAACGATTACCCAGATGGTGTTGACATACAGCGCAGGAATCGCGCTAGACAGCGACGGAAAGTTGCATCAGTGGGGTCAACAAGATGGTCTTCCTGAAGACATCGCTCTTCTCACATTTAAGAAGATTGCCACGAACGCTGAAGTCGTTATGGCTATCGACAGTGAGAATCGCCTGCATGCATGGACACCTGGAGATACGCAATTCACAACCCCTACTCGCCTCGCAAATATTCAGATTGCCGAAATTGCTGGTGGAATGCTGTCCTTCACGATTCTTGATGTAGACGGAAAGATTCACAGCTGGAGTCCAGGCCAAAGCGTGGAGAATGCGATTCCATCCAATGTTGCCGAAGGTATTTACACGTCTATCGCAACTTCTCTTTCCGATGCATTCTCGATTGCCATCGATCCAAGCGGCAAGATGGTGATCTGGGGAAGCGAGCCAGATACTTACGACCAGCAGAGCAACTCCAACACCCCCGCTGAAATTCCTGAATGGGTCGACAACATGACCTCTTCGGATGACGAAATTGTGTCAGTTTCCATTGGGCTTGGATCTGTCTTTGTTCTGTACAAGTCAGGCGCCAATGACTCGTGGTCGTTCGGCTCTGACACCAACGCTGATTGGCCGTATCGTCTGCGCTCACGGGTTTATGTCTCCCCTATTGCCGCAGGCGGTTATCACACGTACGCAATTGATGAGACGTTCGCTATTCGTCAATTAGACGATTCGAGCCAAACCACTGTGCTTCCAGAAGGTAACGACTTCATCGCATTGGCCGCTGGTCTGAATCATGGACTTGCGATTCGCCAGGACGGAACTCTTGCTGGTTGGTTCGACTCTTCGCATCAGAAATCTAAAATCGCTTCCCAGATTCCTGAAGGTCTCGCCGATGTCACAGATATTGCGGCCGGATACAACTGGTCGATCGCAGTTGTCAATAACTCAGAAGTGCATCAATGGGGCAGTATCTTTTCACCGCAATCAAATATTGTCGAGTTGCCGGTCGGCGACTTCCATTTCGACAGGCTGAAAGCCACATACAACCACGCCGTTGCATTGGTCACGGATTGGGGTAACGATTCCAGGCGAGTACTTGCCTGGGGTGACAACTCCGCCGGACAAGCCACTATTCCCGAGAGTGTTATCAATGCCACCGACATCCTGGATGTTGCAGCCGGATACAACTGTTCGGCTGCATTGCACTATGACGGGAAGATCACCGTGTGGGGCACATGCTCCGGTGATGAATCACTGTTGAATCCGCCAACGGTTGAAGGTGCCTGGATGATCGAACTCGGTGGGGACTTTGGTGTTGTCATGGGTGGCGGCGATGGCGTCACCGTATGGGGCGCGAATTCATTTGAAATTGCGACCATCCCCGATAGTGCAAGTGCCGGTGTTTTCGTTGCAGTTGGTCGATTCCACGCCGTCACAGCGAGCTGGGACGGAAACATTGTTGCCTGGGGAGACAACTCCCAGAATCAAGCCACTGTCCCCGAGGACCTCACATTTGTGAATCTCGAAGAGGACTTGGGTGGCCCACCGATGAGTGACGAAGAATGGCTCGACTACATCGCGCAAGTGGAGGCAGAAGCACAAGCAAGGGCAGCCAAGGCAGCCGATGTAACGCCCGCCGTTCCGGCCACGCTGCCCGCAATTACTTTGCAGGACGGTTCCACCATCACAGTTCCAACTGTTCCTGTAGCAGTAGAGCAGCCTCCGGTTGCTGCGCAATCAACAGCAACAATCACAAAAGTAAGTGATCCGTCAGTGATTAAGACTGGTGCTGTCGTCACAGCTGCAAAGGTGAAAACCATCATCGGAGTCAAGGGCATCAGCAAAGTTGTCATTGGCAAGGTGGCGACATCAAGTGCCAAGAACTGTGCTGTTACGAGCAAGGGCATCAAAGCAAAGAAGGCGGGGCCCTGCCTCGTGAATATCAAGTACGTGCTGAAGAAGAAAACAATCTCAGCAAAAATCAACATCCTCGTCACCCCGTAAGGTCCACAATGAATTTCAAACGTCTCGCCCTAGTTGGCCTTGCGGCAGCCACAATTTTGTCTGCTTGCGGATCAAGCGAATCCAGTCGTCAGCGAAATGCTGAACTTCCCACGGAATCATCATCCACGAGCAGTTCCATCGAGGCGAACAGCAGCACTTCAGCGCCTGCAACTTCCTCCACGGTTGCATCTGGGCCAAACACGACTGTTGCTGGTTTCAATAAATCGTGGGTGGCACTCACCTGGAAGAGCACGAACACCACAACTAATAAAGACACGTTGATCGTTCGTTACGCAAAACCCTCAGGTGCCAGTGTGGCCGGAAAG
>JBEAXB010000195.1:0-3097 GCA_041160045.1 Actinomycetota bacterium | reverse complement strand
ATACGGGTTATACGGGTTACACGGGTTACCAAGGCGACCCTGGCGCTACGGGTTACACGGGTTACACGGGTTAAACCCCCGCCACCTGAGTTGGCTTAGTAATTCGTGCTTGTACACAACGGGCGTTACATCACATCGGTGCTGTACTGAATATCTGAGTCAACAAGTTCGCCGCCACGACGAGCGACAGGTGCGCGCGTCAACGACGGAGTTGCCTGCATGCAGGACACGCGATGCATGTTTCGCAGAATGAATGTGTCGATGCCGTACGCGATGCCTTCGTCAAGTGCGATGGTGAGCAGTTTTTGTGCCCCACTTGCGCTCACGATGTATGCACTTGTTCCACCCATTACAAGAGATTCATCAACGGCGCACGACGACTGATGAAATTGGAATGGCCGATTGGCATCATCGAAATAGGCAAGATCGAGGAAGACAACATCGCCACCCCACGCGGCTTCGACCATCTGCCCTGTGATTTCGGTAAGGCGTGGAAGAAAATCCCGATCGGGAACTACGTCGTCTTCAAAAATGAGCCCCGGGCGCCCGTCACCATGTGCAATTTCGTACCACAGTGCCAAATGACTGAGCGCACATGCAGTTTGGTTGCGGCGAAGAGGTAGCTCGCTGCCACGGAAGATGTGTTCAATCTCGTCCGTCATCTCAAGCGTCTCACCATCCACAGCGGAGAAGCGATTCAGCCGATCAACGAAGTCCATTCCTGCAACATCGAGAATTCTGCCGGTGAATGCGGCAAGTCGATCAGGACGACGGTCGAGATTGATGACGTGGATTGCTAAAGACTCTACGAATCTTTCACCGTTCACAATTCGCCCGAGCATTGGTGCGATCTGGTGCTTATTCAAGATGTCACGTTTGGCTTGGCGGATTGCCGGCAGTCGTTTTGAGTACTCATCGTTCTCGATTGCGAGACGAACAATTTCCTCTGCAGCATCAAAGTTGTCGAGAGGCAGGCGAATGAATGCCTCGTCACTGATCATCTCGCCAAGGTTGGGGCAACCCCAATAAAAGGTCAGGCACTCGGAAAGAATTGCATCAACAATTTTCTCGGTTGCATAGTTCGGCTCGGAATTGTTCTCCACGGCGATCGTGTACTTATACGGAAACAATCCTTCACGTTTATCCATCCACGGAAGTGGTCCTAACTGGTCTGCAAATTCGTGTTCAAGGTCACGTCCCCATACATCGATGGCGATTCCTTCTTCTTGCAAACGGTGAATGAAATCGAGCCGCAAATGGTGACCAACAGAGAATCGTTTTGCAGATACCACGGTGGAAAGGTCACGTGTCTTTTCAACTCTTGTTGTTGTCAGTTCGTCGAATGTGCAGTCAAGGTGCCATTCGAATGGGTTCATTGCAATGCGGCGTGATCGAAAGTGGGCTAGTTGTTTGGGGTCGGGGTCGGCCCATTCTCCAAAAGTCTGGATTCCTTCCTCAGGTTCCATGTGCACCAGGTATGAAGCGGCAGGGTCGGGTGCTTGTCGGTCCTTCGACATGTTCACCACGAGGTGTCGATGAGCAGACGGTGCTGCAGGGTCAATGGTTGCACCTAGCCATGGGCGGCCCCCACAGAATTGCCTGTTCCACAAGGAAGCTATTTTCGAGCCCTCTGACCAGTTGGCATAGATGTCGATGGGGGTAAATGGAAACTGACGAAACTGTGTTGTGTTGTTGAGTGCGTACGCATTCTGCGGTGCATCAGGTGAGTTGTCCGTGCGCAATTTGCCAAGACTCAACATGATCAAGTCGTCGAAGAATGCAGTGCGTCTGTCGTTGGCTTGCAGCACTTGAGCCATCTCGAGTTCAAAGTGTCCGGCACCCGGATTAAATGCGCCACCAACTGTAAGCCGCTCACGGTGAATGACGCAGGGCATGAGTGAGAACCCGGGCCAATGTGCGCTCGTCACTTTTCCTGGGTTGTCACTCAGTAGCTGAGCAAGCTCGGGCGAACCATGTGGCATGAACGTGTGTGTTCGATAGGGGACACCGGTTGATGACACATGGAGATCGCCCCCCACCACATCGCAATAGTCGGTGTTTTCTGCGTAGTTTTTATTTAGAACTACTTGCACCAATGAGGGATCGTCCTCGAGAACATGAATAGCCCTCGAAACATGAGGCCCTTGTGTGATGAACTCCCAGTCGTCCTCGAGATGCACCCAGTACTCGGATTCAACTTCGAAAAGAAGACGGTTCATTGAGTAGGCATGACCCCGCTCGCTTGACGGCTTCAAGATGAATTCAAAGAACGGGTACCGCTCTTGCATGAGCCGCCTGTCTTCATCGCTTGAGTCGTCATCAATGCAGATCCAGCGAGTAATCAGGTTGGTGTCAGTGCACATCGCAAGGAATGAATCCATAGTTCGCTCGAACAATGCTCGACGTTTGCAGGTGGTGACCGTCAGTGTTACCCCAGAATTAATGCCCGGCTCAACAACTTCAGGAACAGATGTGAACTTGGTGGGCGAGGAGTGTGTAGAAGTGCTTGCTCGCAGATGTGCAATGGAGTAACCCTTGTTCGAAAGAATGCGGTTGCGTTCTGCAAGGGGGAGCTGTGGGTTCCACAACAGTTGTTCGTTGATTGCGAGTGATTCATCGAAATGGCCTAGATAGAACGCGCACAATGCAAGCTCGTCGGCAGCTTTCCATGTGTACACATCACGTTCCATGAACAGCATGTCGGCAGGCTCTGCCGCCTTCCAGATTCGTTCCGCTGTTGCATACCCCTCGGCCCAGCGTTCGGCGAGTCGATGAAAGCGGGCAAGGCTGTACAGAGCTTCCGCCCGAGTCGGGCGCACGGAATGTGCAAATTCGTAGGCAGCAACAATGACATCATCGTTTGCTTCGGTGCGTTCAAGAAGGCGGGCGTACTCCAAGGCCGCTACGTATTTTTCTTCTTCCCAGCCATCCATCTGCGAGCGCATTCTGTAGAACTTCAATGCATCAGCAAGATGCCCAGCGTCACGATGGCTTTGCCCCAGGTAAAACACTGCACGTGTATTAGTGGGGTCGTCTTCATGTTCCCGTTCCAGTGCTTCGATGTCACGTTCGAATCGCCGCGCATCTTTCGAACGGC
>JBEAXB010000194.1:0-3117 GCA_041160045.1 Actinomycetota bacterium | reverse complement strand
AGATCGTCAAGGCATGGGCATTGCATGTGTGGTGAAGGAATAACAACTAGCGTTCGAGTTGTGAGAAGACTGTGTGAACGACCTGGGTGTGCAGGGCCTGCTGAGGTGTCATACGGAATGGATAATTCCACTCTCACGGTGTGGGTGGACAACCGAGCGGTCCCTGATCGTGAATACGCCGGTCGTTTGTGTCGCCGTCACGCCAATGCACTCACTGTTCCTCGTGGTTGGACCATTGATGATCGTCGTGACCCGACTCCGAAATTGTTTCGCATCGAGGAAGATGTTCCCACCGTACGCAAACCGCGAGAGAAGCGACTGGTGAAGGAAAAGACAGCACGGGAGCGGCCGTCGCTGTTTGAGAATAATCCCGAACCCGCGACTCCTGTTTCGGAGCCAGACATCGTTCATGTTGTTGACCCTGACGAGACTCAGGCGATTCCTTGGTCTCCTCGTTTTGCATCGGCAGCAGAACGCGCAGCCGACAACGCCGAAGATCAGCCAGTCTTTGGCCGTCTTTTAGGCCGTGCTTTTGGCCAGCAGCCCTCGAACGAATAATTCCGATCATGTTGTACTCATCCACAATGGAACTCCCTGTCGACCAATCGCTCGTGCATCCGTACGTTTCCGATCTGAAAAAATACGAAGAATGGATGCCTCTCATTCATTCGGTGGAACCCTCTGGCGACGATCTGTGGGATGTTGAATTGCGGGCAAAGGTTGGTGTTCACGCCAGATCTAAGCGGTTGCGCATGAGACGAACAAGCAACTCGCCCGAGCACATTGTTTTCGAACGCGACGAATCTGATGGTCGCAATCATTCCGCATGGACTCTGAAAGTGCGCACCGAACCGTCCGGGTCAGGTTGCGTCGTCACGATGGAACTGTCGTATAGCGGGGCCTTGTGGTCAGCGGGCATTCTCGATCGAGTGCTCGCATCGCAAGTAGAGGCTGGGAAAGCCGGCTTGTCACGGGTTGTTCAGGGCGCGTAGGCCCCTAAGCGACCATTGGGTCGCGTTTCAACAACAAGGCGCGTCGAAAAACACTCGGAGAGGTTCTCTGAAGTGAGCGTTTCGAGCAGTGGTCCTGCTGCAATAAATCGCCCGTCGCGCATGAGGGCGCAATGCGTGGTGCTTTTCGGAATCTCATCCACGTGATGTGTGACAACAACCGATGGAAGATGTGCTCGAGTCGTGGAGAACTCATCAAGAATTTTCACGAGTTGTTCCCGTCCACCAAGATCCAGCCGCGCGGTTGGCTCGTCGAGTAGCAAGGCAATCGGATCTGTCATCAGGGCCCGACCAAGTAGAACACGTTGTTGCTCGCCAGATGACAGCGAACCAATTTCTCGTTCGGCGCACCATTCGACACCCAATTGTGTGAGGCACGAGAGAGCCAGTTGTTCATCGGCCGTGGTGTACTCGTGCCACCAGGTTTCGAGGGCACCATATTTTGCAGACATCACCACTTGCTTGGCAGTAAGGACGGGGCGCAGATCGGAGGCAAGAGATGCAGAAACATAAGCGATGCGTGGTCGCACTGGTCGAATGTCGTACGTACCCAATGATTGACCAAGAACGCGCAGGTCTCCGGCAGATGGATGCAACTGCAAAGCGAGGAGTCGCAGGAGAGTTGTTTTGCCACAGCCATTCGGGCCAAGAATCGCCCACCGGTCAGCGGCATGAACCGCAAGCGAGACCGAATCAACTGTCCGTTTACCATCACGAATCACTGTCACATCGTCTGCCTCGAGCACGGGGACTTCCTGTAACTGCTTCGACATCTGTCACACGGTATCGGAGTGACAGAGTGGGGCATGGCAGAAAACCCGGTGGCAGCTCTCGAAGATGGTCTTCGTTCTGTCATGCACGCACGAACAATTTCTCGGTTGCGCCGACTCTCTGGTGGAGCATCGCGCGAAACATGGCGGTTCGAAGCCGATGGCGCAGATTTCGTCCTGCAGCGA
The DNA here is from genome assembly GCA_041160045.1 of Actinomycetota bacterium. Classification (GTDB taxonomy): domain Bacteria; phylum Actinomycetota; class Acidimicrobiia; order Acidimicrobiales; family Ilumatobacteraceae; genus UBA2093. Next base: position 1,151 of record JBEAXB010000194.1, on the reverse strand, counting down.
GTACGCAAAGGTGCCATCGGTGGTTTGCACGGTGAACCACTTGTTCTGGCAGCGGCACACGCAGCAGGTGTACCGACACCTGAACTTGTTGTTGATGGTTCCGACCGCACCGAACTTGATTTACCCTTCATGATCGTTCGGGCAGTTGAGGGCGAAACAATTGCGCGCAAGATTCTGAGGGACGATGCGTATTCTCACGCACGTTCAGTATTGACAACGCAACTGGGCACAGCAGCGGCTCAGTTGCATTCACTCGACCCCGCAACTGTTCCTGGTCTGATTGATGAGGACCAAATAGATCGCTATCAAACGGCTCTCGACACATTGGGAGAGCCGCATCCGGTATTCGAAGCAGCGTTTCGTTGGCTTGTTCTCAATCGTCCGAGCGCAACCCGTCAGGTTGTCGTGCATGGGGATTACCGACTCGGAAACATCATGGTGAACGAACACGGTCTTGCTGCCATCTTGGATTGGGAATTGGCGCATCTGGGAGACCCAATGGAGGATTTGGGGTGGCTCTGCGTGCGTGCATGGAGGTTTGGCGGAGCACAGCCCGTCGCTGGTCTCGGCACCTACGATGAGTTGTTCGATGCGTACGAGAAGGAATCAGGAGTTCGTCCGGACTTTGACGTCGTGCGTTGGTGGGAGATTCTCGGAACGTTGAAGTGGGGAGTCATTTGCATCTCTCAAGCTGCGACCCACCTCAATGGCTTGGTCCGCAGTCACGAATTGGCAGCCATTGGTCGGCGCGTCTGCGAAAACGAATACGACCTCATCGAACTATTGACAGAGAGCCGCCAATGACCGCCCCTCATGACCGTCCCACCGCTGTCGAGTTACTTGAAGCATTGCGCGAATGGCTGGAACGTGACTTGTTGCCCTCCGTCGAAGGAAGATTGCAGTTTCATACTCGTGTGGCAATCAATATGGTGGAAATAGTCGCACGCGAGATCGAGTTGGGTGCATCTCAAGAGTCGTCTCATGCCGATGTCTTGCAGGCTCTTGGTGCAAGTGATGACGCAGAGCTCGCCACCGCAATCAAGAATGGTGGATACGACTCCGACCTGATATCGCTCTTGAACGCTCTACGTCCGGTGATTGAAGACAAAGTGCGGGTGGCAAACCCGAAATACTTGCGCTGACGATTCAGC
>JBEAXB010000193.1:0-3120 GCA_041160045.1 Actinomycetota bacterium | reverse complement strand
TCGCGCATTGCTTCGGCGTAACCAGCTGGTGCTGCTTGTGTTGTTTTCTTCGGAGCCATCAGGCAACCCCTTCTACTGTGCTGGTAACGCTGCCATCGGCAAGCGCGGTGACAACTGTGTCGCCTGGGTGAACATCGGTGATCGAGCGAACAACCTTGCCATTGGCATCGCGGGTGATGCTCCAACCGCGCGCCATGGTGGTGACGGGGTCGAGCAAACGCAAAGAGGCTGCATGCATCGTGAGTCGTTGTGCTTGCCGGTCGAGTGCGGTGCGGGGCCGAGTGCGCAATCTTTCAACGGAGACTGCAATACGTGAGCGGGCACGTTCAACCGCTGTTTGTGTGAGAGAGCGCAATGAACCTGCACTATATGAAAGCTCGGACAAGAAATTTTCGACAAGCGATATGACTGTCTGTGCACACGCAGTCGGAGTTTTACAGGCAGTATGTGCCACCACGTCGGCAATGCTCGTGTCTATTTCATGGCCAATGCCGGTGAAGACCGGGTGTGTGCAACGAGAAATGGCCATTGCGATCTTTTCATCGTCGAATGCTGCGAGGTCTCCCTTCGACCCACCACCGCGCATGACCATCACAATGTCGATGTCGTCGCGACGCGAAAAAGTATTGACTGCTGCAACAATTTGTCCGACCGCGGCATCGCCCTGCACCCGTACGTCGACGAATGTGATCGTGAAACCAATTCCCGACTCTGCAAGATGCTGGCGGGCATCGGCCCAACCCGCAGCCTGACTGGACGAAATCACTCCGAGACGCAGTGGCACAAGCGGAACCGGAATTCGCTTGTTGATCTTGTCGACACCTTTTTCAAGTAGTTGCCGCAACAACTCTTCACGCTTTGCCGCAACGTCGCCTGCAGAGAATTGAGTATCGACATCGGACACGATGAGGGATAATTTGCCGAATGGTGCGTAATACTCCGGACGACCAAAAAGCCGCACCTTCAACCCGTTTTTTAATTCGATGCCTTGTTGGCGAAGCTTTGCCTGCACGTTGCGCAACGGACCAGCAAACAGATTGATGTTGAGTTGCGCTTTTGCACCATCGACATTTTCAATCAATGAAAAATACGCATGCGGATTCGGGGAACGCAGTCCTTCGATTTCGCCTTCGACCCACACACCATCATCAAATGACGACTTGAGAACACTGTTGAGCACGCCTGCAAACTGGCCGACGCTGAAGGATGGCGAACCATTGATGAATTCGACTTCGAGAGGCATTGGTACCACTCTACGAAACGGGTGGGGTAAGACCGAATGACCCTCCGGCGCGAACCTGAGAGGCGTACATGGCATCGAGGGCCATCAACTCGTCATGGGTTCCCTGTTCCACGATGAGACCATCGTCGACAACGACGATTCGATCGGCGTCGCGGATTGTGGACAACCGGTGGGCGATCACAAGTGCGGTGCGACCATGAAGAGCAGATTCGAGTGCTTCTTGCACCAAGGCTTCGTTCTCATTGTCGAGATGGCTGGTCGCTTCGTCAAGAATCATGATTGCTGGGTTCTTCAGCAACATACGGGCGATAGCAACACGTTGTTTTTCTCCGCCAGAAAGTCGGTATCCGCGTTCCCCAACCAATGTGGCGTACCCATCGGGCAGTGCAGTAATTGTGCTGTGGATGCGCGCTGCCTCGCATGCAGCGACAATCTCGGCGTGGGTGGCATCTGGTTTTGCATATCGCAGATTGTCTTCGATGGACTCATGGAACAGATGTGGATCCTGGGTGACCACACCAATGGCATCATGCAAGGTGTCACCGGTGAGGTCGCGTACATCAACACCGTCGACTCGCACCACACCAGATGTGACGTCGTACAAGCGCGGAACCAGAGTGACAAGCGTGCTTTTTCCAGAACCACTGGAACCGACGATGGCAATGGTTTCACCAGAGGCAACACGCAGTGACACGCCTTTCAGAACATCCACGTTCGGATCAGTTGCCGCAGCACCGGGAGCCTCGAGCGACGCAACCGATGATTCGGAAGCTGGCGGATAACGGAACACGACATTGTCGAATTCAACTTCACCGCGGGGATCCACAAGATCAACAGCGCCGGGACGATCGAAAATCGAAACGGGCGCATCGAGCACCTCGAAGACGCGATCAAAAGAAACGAACGACGTCATCACTTCGACACGGGCATTGGTGAGACCAGTGAGTGGCGTATAGATGCGCTGTACAAGCGCAGCCATTGCAACGAGAGTGCCTGTGGAGATATTGCCATCCACGACAAGGTGCGCGCCGATTCCGTAAATCGCAGCAGCGCCCATTGCGCCAACCAAACCAAGAGCAACAAAGAACACACGGCTATACAGCGCAGCTTTGATTCCGGTATCTCGGACTCCGGCAGCACGGCTTGAGAACACATGAACTTCACGCTCTCGTCGGCCGAATAGTTTGACAATCATTGCGCCCGCAACATTGAACCGCTCGTTCATCTGCGTGTTCATCTGCGCATTCAGATCCATCTGCTCGCGCGCAATATTTCCTAGCTTCAGTCCGACTCGTTTTGCAGGAATAATAAAGAGTGGCAGAACAATCAACGAGAGCAGCGTGAGGCGCCATTCGAGCGCCAGCATCAGTGCAAGCGTCGTGATGAGCACAACAACGTTTGATACAACACTGCCGAGCGTTGAGGTAACGGCATTCTGTGCGCCAATCACATCGTTGTTCAGGCGGCTGGTGAGCGCACCTGTCTGTGTTCTGGTGAAAAATGCAATAGGCATCTGCTCGACCTTGTCGAACAGTGCAACACGAAGGTCATAGATGAGGCCCTCGCCAATGCGCGAACTCAACCAGCGCTGCACAATTGCCAGCCCTGCATCGGCAATAGCTGCAAACACCAGGACAACAGCGAGGGTTGTGATCAGACCACGATTTGCGTCGGGAATAGCGGTGTCGAGGATCGATCGAAAGAGCAGCGGCGGAGCGAGGGCAAAAATGGCTGACACGCAGATTGCCGTAAGAAAACCGACTATCTCCATGCGATAAGGGGATGCAAATACCCACACTCGGCGCAACGATTCCCGCTTCATCCGTGATCCCTTGACGGCGCTTGCGTCGCTAGGAAGAAGCATGTGAGGACCCATT
>JBEAXB010000192.1:0-3337 GCA_041160045.1 Actinomycetota bacterium | reverse complement strand
GCACCCATGTGTGCGTACCTGCCACAACGACTCCGTTGATGGAGACAGTTCCTTCCGTTGGCCGTTCGAAACCAGCGACAATGCGCAGAAGGGTTGTTTTCCCTCCGCCGGAGGGACCAAGCAAGGCCGTGATGCTTCCGTGTGAAATTTCCAAATTCACTGAGTCGAGTACCTGGTGGTCGCCAAAGAAATGTGGCCGATAGTGCACCGAGCAATGCTGTGGGGACAGCGGCCAAAACCAACATCGACATAGCGTAGGGACCCACAGCGGCATAGTCGGACAATGCGCTGAAATCCCAGATGCGAGTCGACAAAGTGTCCATGCCCGTCGGGCGCAGCAGGAGGGTGACAGGCAGTTCTTTCACCGCCGCCAGCATTGTGAGGGCGGTACCTGCCAGCAATCCGGGCAGTGCAATCGGAATGGTGACTCGAAGAAGTGTGGTCATCGTTCCAGAACCAAGACTGTGAGCCACGTCTTCCAATGTCGCGGGCGTTCTCTCAAGGGCGGCTCGAATGGATGCGACCATCACGGGGAGGAAAATGATGACCTGACCAAAGATCAGCAGTGGAAACTCTTGGTACCACGGGCGTACCGCACGTATTCCGACATAGACAACAGAAATAGCAACCACAATGCCGGGCAATGCGTGAGTGATGTATGTGGCTCGCTCGGGAATGACAGCCGCGATTCCGCGCATGCGTACCGCACACCATGCGACAGGAAGTGCCAACAGCAAGGTGACCACTGCGGTCACAATCCCATTGACAAAAGATTGTCCTGATGCACTCCACACAGACGACCACTGAATATCGCGCGTTGTGTCACGAGTCATCCATTCAATGACATTGGCCACGGGGACGCCAACAGCGGGAACAAGTACGAGACAACTACCGACTATTGCAATCAATGAAGATGGTCTGTTCCTGGTGCGGCCACGGCGGCGAACTGCAGCACCACCTTTTGCTGCATCGCCGCGTCCACGGATAAATGCCTCGGCAAAGGTGAGCGCAAGAGCTGCAGCCAGCAAAACAACTGACAAAGTGGCAGCACGGGTGGGGTTAAAGCCGGCACGATACGCACCGTAAATCACCCAGGTGAAAACTTCGTGTCTCATTGCAGCCACTGCACCGAAATCACTGAGCGAGTACAGCGCGACGAGAAGTGCTCCCGCCGCGATCGGGCGACGTAGTTGCGGCAAGACAACTTCGCGAAGTATCGCGCGCTGTGAGCGGCCCATCGTGCGCGCAATTTCTTCATGAATTGGGTCGAGCCTGCTCATGGCAGCAGACACCGGCAGCATGACATAGGGAAAACATGCGAATGTCAGGACAATGAATGATCCGAGAAACCCCGAGATACCTGGTTGCCAAGAGATCCATGCAAACGCGGAAAGGTATGAAGGAATTGCCAACGGTAACGAAAAGGCGATTGTCAGAAAAAAGCGACCGGGGATTCCGGACATGGTGATGACCCAGCTTGCAAAGGTGCCGATGATGACACTGGCACAGGTGACTGAAGCAGCAAGCGTGAGACTGCGGATAATGAGCGAGAGAGTGCGATCTTGGAATAGTTCATCGATGAAGGGTTGAAGACCCTGCGACAGTGACTGAATCCCCAAGTACCAGAGAGGGACCAAGGAAATGAGGGCAGCAACGAACGCCAGGCCGAGGAAAGCCAGAGATCCTTTTGTTCGCTGCATGCCTACATCATTTCGTGTTTGCTCACTTGGTGAGCAAACCGACCTTTTGAAGCAGTTCCTGCGTCACATTCAACGACTTCAAATCAGACAGATCAATGGATGGTGCTTCAAGCGAGTCGAGACCAGGAAGACCCTCTGCCTGTGTTGCTCCTGAGGTCAAGATGTATTCCCACGTCTTCGTGCGGAAGTATTCAGCGGCTGTGTCACCTTGCAAAAACTCAACAAACTTTTGTGCAGAATTCTTATGAGTTGCTGATGACAGAATTCCGACACCAGCGACATTCACAAGACCGCCCGGATCGCGAGGTGCCATGTATTGGTTCTGTGCGACAACAGCATCGGCGCCTTCAGCAGCAATTTTTTCGAACAAGTAGTAGTGGTTGACAAGACCAAGGCTGACTTGTCCAGCGTTCACCGCATCGCGAACCGCACCATTCTTTTCGAATGCAACAGGCTTATTGGCAGCAAATGCAGTCAGCCATTCCTCAGCTTTTTCTTCTCCGCGCAGAACTCGCAATGCAGTCACGAACGACTGCCACGAAGCGTTTGTTGGCGCAAAGCCAATTTTTCCGGACCATTGACTGTCGAGTAATCCGTCAATGGTGGCTGGCGGATTCGATGTGAGCGTCGGGTTGTACACAACAACACGGACACGCCCTGAGACTCCGACCCATTTCCCACTCTGTGCGGAATACTTGGCGTCAACCTTTGACAAAATGCTCTCAGGCAACTGCGCAAGACTCGCTTCCACTGCACCAAGTGCACCCGCGTCTTGCGAGAAGAACACATCGGCAGGACTCGCCGAGCCTTCCGTAAGAAGAAGCGACGCCATCTCGCCACTGTCGCCGTAACGAGCGTCAACAGTGATTCCGGTTTCAGCAGTGAAAGCTGCATAGAGATCTTTCACCAGTTCTTCGCTACGACCGCTGTACACGGTGACAGATGAATCGACGGTCGAGTCTGATGATGAACTCGTGCCACCACAGGCCCCAAGTAGGAACAGGGCGGCAGTGATGGTGGCGATGGAACGAATACGGAATGTCTTCATGTCAGTCTTTCTGGGGGAGTTAGGGATACCTTACAAACTGATGATAGGCACTCCTAACATAAAAGGCAACCCCGTCTTTCTAGGAAGCCAGAGAGGCTGTCAGAGTACCGTTGGGACCATGTCACTTCACGCAGACGGAACCCCCATCGATATCAAGCCTCGCAGCCGCGACGTAACGGACGGCATCCAAAAGGCTGCCGCTCGTGCCATGCTGCGCGCCGTGGGCCTCGGCGACGACGACTGGGTCAAGCCTCAGATCGGTATTGCATCTGCATGGAACGAAGTCACGCCCTGCAATATGTCGCTTCGCCGTCTCAGCGAACACGCAAAAGCCGGCGTTCGTGCCGGTGGCGGAGTGCCACTCGAATTCGGCACCATCACCGTGTCCGACGGAATCAGCATGGGTCACGAAGGAATGCGCGCCAGCCTCGTGAGTCGCGAAGTGATTACGGACAGTGTGGAAACAGTGGTGCACGGTGAACGCTTCGATGGCTTTGTCGGACTCGCAGGTTGCGACAAGAGCATTCCTGCAATGCTCATGGCAGCTGCGCGCCTCAACCTTGCAAGCGTGTTTGTGTACAACGGCTCC
>JBEAXB010000191.1:0-3155 GCA_041160045.1 Actinomycetota bacterium | reverse complement strand
GTACTGTTTCTCCGTGGGTGTTGTCTTCATTTTGATCAGTGGTGCCGCCTTCGGTTTGCTGCCGTGGTTCGCCCGCACCGCTTTTGATCACGGAGTCGAACCTCTCGGACTCCTCACAGCACGTTTCACCATCGCAACGATTGTCTTGCTTATCGTGCGACTGATTGCCCAACGCGGCAAGCCCTGGCCGAACCGTGTTCTTAGCCTGCAACTTTTCTTTCTCGGTGCATTCGGATATGCGATTCAATCAAGCTTCTACTTCTTCGGAATTCAACGCATCGATGTGAGTCTTGCCACCATTATTTTCTACTCGTATCCCGTCACCGTCGTTCTTGCCGGTTGGGCTCTGTTCGGCCACAAGCCAACGCCGCGCATGGGTGCGTGCCTGGTTGTCGTTGTTGTCGGAACCGCTCTCACCGCCGGACAAGTGCAATCTGGTTCGGCAACTGGTGTGTTGTTCATGGTCGGCGCATCAGTCACCTACACCGTGTACATCCTTTTCTCAAGCCGAGTCGTGCACAAAGCTGGTGCACTCACGTCGTTGTTATACGTGATGTTTGGATCTGCATGCGGTCATCTGCTCGCATATCCACTGCATCAGTCGAATCTGCCCAGTGACAAAATCGGATGGGCCGCAGTCGTTGGGGCAACGCTTGTTTCCACCATCATCGCCATGGGATTTTTCTTCGCCGGCATCTCACGTCTTGAACCCGGCATCGCGTCGGTGCTCAGCACCACCGAACCAGTTGTCTCAATCGCTATTGGCGTGTTTGCTCTCAACGAGTCATTGACACCAGTTCGAATTGCTGGTGCTCTCGCGGTTCTCGCGGGAGTTGCTGTGCTGGCTCAGTTATCGCGAGCAGAAACGAAGTAGAACTCGAGCGCCGACAGCATCTCGGCGTATGCAGCTTCTGAGCGCTCGGCACGTGATGTTTCCCACCACGTGATGCGCATTGCGAGAACAGTGAGAAACGCCAACACGGCGGCATCAGTGAGCGCAACGTGGCTCAGTTTCCATACTTCTGCAAATGACTCACCAGGGTTCTGCTGCCAGAACCAGAGGAAGTTTGCACTTGCCTGCTGATTCTGCAGATACAACGAGAAAGGCCCGATGACCTGTGAGAGTGCAAGCCATGTCAACAAAATTGGCAGGAACAAAGCACCTGCACGAACGACAAGCAACAAACGTGGTGTCTCAGACTTGAATGGCAAGATCTGCTCGGCATTGACACGCGACCATTCGCGGGCATTGTTGTGATTACGCAAGTCCTCGACGAACATCTTGGCGCTTGCGCCAATGGTGGTTGTTTGCTTCGATACTTTGAGCCAATTGTCGACTGCCGAAATGGCGTCGGAATGGGCTGCTGCTGACATTGGCATATGGGGATTTCCTAACGAGTGCAATCTTCGGTCAACTGGGGACCACTGAATAACAAATAAACGACCATGAGAAATGAACCTGCGCCACCAACACTGGTCTCGACACCGTTCACACGAACAGAGCGAGCACCAGCTGTGCGCATTTCAATCTGCTGCAACTGCAACGAACTTGCGCGCAAACGAGACAGAAGTGCCTTTGCGCGACCATCACCGGCACCTGGTCCTTCTGCGCCGGAAAAACCGCCCATCACGATTGCAAGACCAGGCTTCGATGCATCAACGGTCCATCCGCGCTTCGTAATCTCTGCAGCAATTGCAGCATCAATCTGTTCTCCGCCTCGCGACGCTGAAACGTTCGCGGGAACCTTCACCCCGAACTCGGCACAGCTCAACTGGAACACCTTCGGCGCGTCAGCACTCGACGGCGCCGATGACGAGGCTGTGACCACAGCAGACCCGAGGCCGACGATCATGAGCGCCAAGAACAAGTCGGCATAAATCCAGCCAGCCCCATCTTCTCCGGAGCCAGACTTGCGCCCACGACCAAAACCTCTAGCCACGACGACGTACTGCTGGCATCAGATCATGGGAATTCACTTCCTCCACCCTATTAGGTATGGCGTACCAGCAAGAACTCTTGTCCTTATGCAAGTGCACTCTGCTTGCGTCGGCGTCGCGACACTGCAGGAATGAACAGACCAATGAGCACGGCCAGCGCTACGGGTATCCCGATGAGAACACTCGACAACGTAGAAGTTCCCGAGTTGGCACTTCCAAACATCATTCCGACACCCAGTACTACGTCCTCACCATCGTTGTTCATCCCTTTGAGCACCAAGCGATGATCACCGGATTCAAGACCATTTGGAATGTCGAATGTTCCTGAGATTGCACCAGTTGCTGTGGCAGAGAGTTTTCCGAGAAGCGATGGTGTTGAAAACATCCACACCTCAACATCTTGTTTCGCTTCGTAACCCGTTGATTCAATGACGATCTGTGCATCTTCTTCAAGACGTAAATTTCCGTCTGCGTCAAGTTCGATTCGCTCCCCGTTTGGAAGCAAGCCAGAAACAATCAGACTGATGCCACCACCGGTTGTAATCAATTGATTATTCGTTCGGGTGACAGTTGCAGTCAAGCTCTTGCCATTGACAACAAGCCCAGCCGTCCCAGGTTTGATTTCCGGCGCATCTGGTGCCGGCACGAAAATCGTTGTGCTTGTCATCTGTGGAGAAAGAGTGTTCTGTGATGTCACCACTGTCGTTTGCGGTGACTCCAGAATCATCGGTGACGCAATGGTTGTCGTATTCCTTGTCGATGGGGCAATCGTTGCCACTGCCGACTGACCCGTGGGAAGTGTTGTTGCCGACGTAGCCGAATTTGTTGTTGATGAAGAAGGAACTGTTGTGGTTGAGGCTGTATTCGACGGAGCTGTGGAATTCGGAGCATTAGTGACAACAGTCGTCGTCGTGGAAGGCACGGTAGTCGTACTCGGCACTGTTACTAGAGGCGCTACTCCAATTTCAAAGACGACGTCCTTTGTCCCTTCAGCCCAACTAGTCGTTGTTGCCGCAGTGGCGCGCACTGTGCAGTATCCACTGCCGACGAATGTCAATACGGCAGTTGTGGCATGGGCAGAACAACCAGAGCCGCCGGCATCAACCACTGAATATGTGATTACGCCGTCGCCCTTTGTTGTTGCCTTCGCAGATGGTGTCTTGGGTGAACTATCGGCTGTGTACGCAACGGTTGGTGCCCACGACACAGTCTGGGCC
>JBEAXB010000190.1:0-3158 GCA_041160045.1 Actinomycetota bacterium | reverse complement strand
GCGTCATGCAGTCAAGGTGAGTTACACCTTGTGTCTTGGCGGTCTCAGCTTTTTCATCTTTATTTTGCTCACCGTCACCGGCATCTTCCTGATGTTCTTCTATCGACCAACGGGCGCCAATGCGTGGGAAGACATTCAAACTCTTCAGACATCGGTGACATTTGGTTTGCTCGTGCGCAACATGCACCGTTGGGGTGCCCACCTCATGGTGCTGTCAGTGTTCCTTCACATGGCCCGCGTTTTTTATCACGGTGCATACAAGGCTCCTCGCGAATTCAACTGGGTCATCGGAATCGTGTTGCTCACACTCACGCTTCTGCTTTCCTTCACTGGTTACCTGTTGCCATGGGATCAGCTGGCTCTCTGGGCCGTCACGGTTGGTACCAACATGATGGGCTACACACCAGTGTTCGGATCGCAAGTTCGATTCGTGCTTCTTGGTGGAGTCGAAATCGGATCTGAAACTCTGCTGCGATGGTACGTATTGCACGTGTTGCTGTTGCCATTCGTCATCGTAATTTTCATGGCTATTCACTTCTGGCGCGTCCGTAAAGACGGCGGAATTTCCGGACCTCTGTAATTAGGGAGACACAAAAATGACTGAAATCCCAGAACATCTTTTGAAGCGTGCGCAAGCCGCACGCGACAAGGCAGCCGGAGAAGCTGCAGCCGCCAGTGGTGACGCTGGCGACTCACGCATCCCCGATCACCTTCTCGAACGCAGCAAAGCCGCTCGCGCTGGCGATGCCGGTGGAGCGGTTGCAGTAGCCGAAAAAGCAACAGCTGTTGTGTCGTCAGGCGCGCAAGCCGGACTTCCGGTTGGCGCAGGTCCTGGTGGACACACACAGCGCTTGCTGACAGTTGTGAAGTCGGGCTCCATTCAGGAAGCAAAGGCTGCTCCAGTCGACAAAGTACATACGTGGCCACACCTCTTGGCCGTCGAGTTCGTTGCCGGACTTTCGTGCACTGCTTTCTTGTTCGTCTTTTCTTGGGTTGTCAACGCGCCATTGTTGCGTGCTGCCGACTTCAACAAGACACCGAACCCATCGAAAGCGCCGTGGTACTTCCTCGGGTTGCAGGAACTTCTCACGATGTTCCACCCGATGATTGCAGGCGTGACGCTTCCAGGAATTGGAATCCTTGCGTTGATCCTGGCGCCGTATGTCGACCGCAACGCTTCGAACAAGCCGGAAGATCGGAAATGGATGACATCAATGATGACGTTGTTCCTCATGTTCTGGGCTGTTCTCGTCATCATCGGTTCGTTCTTCCGTGGGCCCGGATTCAACTTCACCTTCCCATGGCGTGACGGAATCTTCTTTGAACTCTGATCCAACACGGATCTTTATTAATCATTCGACGCAACAAAAGAACTAGGAACAAAAAGGCATGAGCACAGGATTCGTAATAGCGATAGTTGTCATTGCAGCAATCGTGTTTGGCGCGATTGTTATCTTGACGACCGCTCGCACATCAGAAGTTCGCGGTGTTGGAGCGTTGTCACGCGAGACACGTTCACGCGACAAGAAAACAACCATTTCCGAATCAGCACCGACAGGTCGTGAAGTTGAGCTTGCAGCTCGCAACACCTCCGTTGTCAAAGCAGCACCTGTTGCGGTTGCACCCTGGGTTGCACCAGACGAAGAAGCACTCGGCGTATCGCGTCGCAAGTTCTTCAACCGCGCAGCCTTCACATTGATGGCCGCAAGCCTTGGTGCATTCGGTGCGTCACTTGTCGGTTTCTTGTGGAAGGGCTCTGAGGGCGGCTTTGGTTCAAAGATTTCAGCCGGCAAAATCGAAGACGTCATCCAATTGATTCGCTCAAACAAAGGTTTCCTGTATCTTTCCGAAGCTCGTGCCTGGGTTACTGAGTATCCAAAGGATGCACTCGGTAAGGGTCAAGCCGTATACGGCGGTCAAGCTCCGGTTTTCACTGGAATGCAAGCCGGAATTGTCGCTTTGTATCAGAAGTGCCCACACCTCGGATGCCGTGTGCCTGAGTGCTCAAGTTCGCAATGGTTCGAATGTCCATGTCACGGTTCTCAGTACAACCAAGTTGGCGAAAAGAAGGGCGGACCAGCTCCGCGCGGCATGGATCGTTTCGGCGTCTCTGTGACCAACGGTGTTCTCACAATCGACACCGGTGCAGTATTTGCTGGCCCAGCTATCGGAATCAACACCACTGGTCAAGAGGCTGAAGGGCCACATTGCATCGGCGCAGGGAGTCACTAATCATGATTGCAGCAACAAGCACATCAATCGCCTGGATCATTCTTCTCATCTCGCTTGCGGGATGGGGTGTCTATGCCTACTTCAACATCAAGTCGTCGCGCGCCGAAGTCGGTTCAGAGCAAACACTTGCCGCGAACCGCAAGCCGTACTACGACGATGAAGTTCTCGAAGGACCACGCCTCGAACGGGTGCAGGTTCTCGGGTTGCTCTTCCTTGTCATCATCACGATTGCATTGCCTCTCTACTGGGTTCTCGAACCAGGACGTCAAGCGGGTGCAGAATTCGGATTCGAAAAGCGTTTTACAAAGTGGGGCAGCACATTGTTCGCTCCAACAGCTGATGGCGGTTACAACTGTGCAGGTTGCCACGGCGGCATGAAAGCAACCGGTGGTGTTGCGTCGTACGCAGTGACCGACCCAAAGACGGGTGAAGTGAAAGCTGTGTCTTGGAAAGCCCCCGCACTGAATACGGTCTTGTACCGTTTCTCAGACGACGAAATTCGTTTCATTCTGAACTACGGCCGACCATTTTCTCCGATGTCTGCATGGGGAACAATCGGTGGTGGACCACTGAACGATCAATCAATCACCACACTCATCGAGTACATGAAGTCGATTCAGATTCCGCAAGATAATTGTGTGGAACCTCGCGGACCTTTCGACCCAACATGTGATGGGGGCCAATTGCCAGAGGCGAACAACGCCGAAATCATGGCTGAAGCACAACGTCAGATCGATGCCGGAACATACGGTTCAATGGGCGAGGCGCTCTTCAATCTCGATCTCGGTTCTGGTGCCTACTCATGTGCACGTTGCCACACAAAGGGCTGGTCGTACGGAGACCCTCAAACAACTGGTGGCGGAGCCTTTGGCCCGAACCTCACCGGTGGCTCATCAGTTCGTCAATTCCCGAGCCAATCAGAAATG
>JBEAXB010000189.1:0-3645 GCA_041160045.1 Actinomycetota bacterium | reverse complement strand
AACAACAACTGTTGCGCCGACAACCACCACAACAACAACTGTCGCGCCAACCACCACGACGACATCAACAACTGTCGCTCCGACAACCACGACAACAACCACTACGACCATCGCACCAGCGACCACAACCACTACGACTGTGGCCCCGGCGACGACAGCTAGCTCCTCTGTGCCGTCAGCAACGGTTGCAACTCTTCCTGCCTCAACTCCTTCTGGCGTAGTTGTTGCATCGACAACTGCTCCGGCACCTGCACAGGTGTCGACTGTGACCGCCCCTCAGGTGCTTTCGGCAGGGGCCACCACCACCACAACTCCCATTCGTGCGACGTCGTCAAACGCGACTGCCGCAACTGTCGTTGGTTCGATACCAACAACTACTGTCGCTCCGACCACCACAACAACAGTTGCTACTGGAAATGATGCACCACTTGCTGAAGACGCCGTGAGTTCAGTGCCCCAAGATCAGGCAGTTGCTCTCATCAATGGGAAAACCAAAAAAGTTCTCGTAATTCGTTCGGCTGCAAAGATGCAAGCGAGTGTTGGAACAATTGTGATGGACCTGACTGCGACAACAAAAGATGGAAACCCTATTTCTCTTGACGAGGATGGAAATTTATTGGTGCAACCAGGCGACGTGGTCGAACTGAGATTGGCTGGTCTGCTGGGCGCATCTGAATCTGAAGTGTGGTTGTATTCCACACCACAAAAAATTGGCTCGGTTCTCGCCGGTGCAGATGGTGAGGCGGCTTTTGCTTACGCAGTTCCTGAATCACTTGAGGAAGGACAACACAGAATTGTGTTGTCCGGGCAGTCTGTATTGGGTGACACTGTGACAGTTGGGTTGCCATTGCGTGCGGTCGAGAGAGACAAATCTGGCGGCAACTTATTTCGCAACAGCCCCGTCATTTGGTTGATCCTTGGACTATTCGTAGTCATTGGGCTTTTCCTGCCCAGCCAAATCCGTCGCCGCCGCCTGTAAGTTCGCAGGTTTAGGGCGCGAACTGTGGCTTTGAGGGGTCTGACCCTTACAATTACAGGGTGAATTTCAAGAAAGATGACATTGTCATCTACCCCCAACACGGTGCCTGCAAGGTGAAGGGGATCAAGAAGATGGACTTCTTCGGCAAGAAAGAGGAATACCTCATTCTTGAGACCATTATCAACGAGATGACACTGCGGGTTCCCGTGGCAAAGCTCCAAGATGTGGGCGTTCGTCCTCCGGTCAACCCTGATGAACTCGAAGACCTTGTTGCTGTGTTGTCAAAGGCCGACCCTCGCGTTCCATCGAACTGGTCTCGCCGCTTCAAGAACCACCAAGAGAAGTTGAAGAGTGGCGACGTGTACCAAGTTGCTGAAGTTGTTCGTAACCTCGCTGCGCGTAACCGCGATGCATCGTTGTCGGCAGCCGAGCGCACCATGTACGAGCGCGCACGCGTCAACCTGATTTCTGAAATTGCTCC
This sequence comes from Actinomycetota bacterium, assembly GCA_041160045.1. GTDB lineage: Bacteria > Actinomycetota > Acidimicrobiia > Acidimicrobiales > Ilumatobacteraceae > UBA2093. The sequence goes on along the minus strand of JBEAXB010000189.1, from coordinate 2,185 downwards.
GGCCCTGAAGGTCAGCAAAGAAGAAGCAGAAGAATTCCTGAACCAGGCTCTTGAAAAAGGTGTTCTGAAGCCAGCGAAAATTGTGAAGAAGAAAGCCGAAGCTGCCGTCAAGGTTGTTGCCAAAGCTGATTCCGACACAGACGAAGACACCGACACTGACGAAGACGACGAATAGTCACATGGCCCAGCTGGGGTTCTGCGGTCTTGGAGTCATGGGGTATCCCATGGCCGGACACCTTTCCTCTGCCGGTCATTCCGTCACCGTTTATAACCGCACTATTGCGAAGGCCGATGCCTGGGTAGGCGAACACGGCGGGTCGGCGTGCGCAACACCACGCGAAGTTGCGGCTGCCAGCGACATCGTGATGCTGTGCGTCGGCAACGATGACGATGTTCGTTCTGTTGTGTTTGGTGCCGATGGTGTTCTCGCTGGTGCTCACGCCGGAATGATTCTGGTGGATCACACCACCACAAGTGCCGAGCTTGCCCGCGAAATATCCGCAGCGTGCGCTTCTGCCGGAGTCGGTTTCATTGATGCGCCGGTGAGTGGTGGCCAAGCCGGTGCAGTCAACGGTGTGCTCACTGTGATGTGCGGCGCTGATTCGGCTGAAGTGTTTGCACAATTCGAATCGATTGCATCTGCGTATGCGCGGGCATGCGTACGTTTGGGTAACGCGGGCAGTGGCCAGTTGGCAAAGATGGTCAACCAGATCTGTATCGCAGGTGTCGTGCAGGGATTATCTGAAGGCATTGCGTTTGCACAACATGCAGGCCTTGATGCCCATGCAGTGATCGATGTGATTTCCAAGGGCGCTGCGCAAAGTTGGCAGATGGAAAATCGTGGGCACACCATGGCCGATGATTCATTTGATTTCGGCTTTGCAGTCGAGTGGATGATCAAGGATTTGGGTTTCTGCATCGATGAGGCAACCCGCAACGGATCTCAATTGCCTGTTGCTGATGTGGTGCTCGGGTTTTACAACGAGCTTGCCGCTGATGGCGGTGGCCGCCTTGATACGAGCAGCCTGATTCGACGCCTTTCCTAGGCGGAAAGAACCGTGGTCGCCAAGACATCGAGCATCGTGTCGATCTGTTGATCGGTGATCACGAGTGGCGGGCACACAGCAATGACGCCGGGAATCGAGCGAGCGATGACGCCTTGTTCGATCATGCGGTCGCGAATCACTGTTGCATCGAGAGTATCGGGAAGTTTTCCGGCCCAGATTGCACCCGCTCCGCGATAACCCGTGAGAGTTCCATCGTCGGACAATGCCTTCAATCCGTTTTCGATGCGCTGACCAACGTGTTGTGCTCGTTGCACCAATTTTTCATCTTCGATGATGGCGAGGTTCGTGAGTGCTGCGGCACACACGGTTGCATGGCCTGAGTATGTGTAGCCATGACGCAGAAAGAAGGATGGGTCTGTGGTGAGTGCTTCATTGATGGCCGGCGCGGTGATGACTCCGCCGAGTGGGAGATACCCACTGGTGACACCTTTGGCGAATGTAATCATGTCGGGGGTGACTCCGTAATAGATGGAGCCGAACCATTCGCCAAGACGGCCAAAGCCGGTGATCACTTCATCAAAGATGAGGTACGCGCCGTTGTCGTCGCACAAGCGACGTAGTCGTTTGATGGCCATACGCCGCCTGCACCTTGCACGGGTTCGGCGATGATGGCCGCAACGTTGCCCTTGTTTTGTTCGAATGCGATGGACATGGCCTCGATGTCGTCGGCGTCAACCTGAATGACACCTTCGAGCAATGTGCCGTATCCGATTTTGTTGAGTGGCAAGCCCTGCGCACTGGTGCCGCCGTAGTTGGTGCCGTGGTATCCGCGGTTGCGCGTGATGATCACGGTGCGTTCTGGATGGCCGGCTTGAATCTGCGCTGTGCGGGCAATCTTCATCGCCGAATCAATTGCCTCGGACCCGCTGCCGCAGAGAAAAACTCGTGAGTCGGAAATAGGGGACAATGATGAGATTTTTGCGGCAACTTCCTCGGCAAGAGGATTCGTGAACGGGTCGAACGTTGAGTAGGTCTCGAGGGTGTGCACTTGGGCGGCGATTGCTTCAGCCATCTCTGCCCGACCATGGCCGATTTGGCAATACCAAAGGCTGCCGATGGCGTCGATGTATTCCTTGCCGTTTTCATCCCACAGCAACGCTCGATCACCACGCACCATG
>JBEAXB010000188.1:0-3184 GCA_041160045.1 Actinomycetota bacterium | reverse complement strand
GATCTGCGGGCACGTCTTGGTCGCATTGTTGTCGGGTACACGGCACAGAAGGTGGCAGTCACCGCGGAGCAGATCGGTTGTGCGGGGGCGATGGCAGTGATTCTGCGCGATGCAATCAAGCCAAACCTGATGCAGACACTTGAAAATACGCCTGCGCTGATTCATGCGGGACCATTCGGCAATATCGCCACCGGTAACTCATCAGTGATTGCCGACAAATTGGGAATTCACATGTGTGATTACCTGATTACCGAAGCGGGTTTCGGTGCCGATATGGGCGCGGAACGTTTCTTCAACATCAAGTGCCGGGTCTCTGGAATGGTGCCCGATGCCGCCGTGCTCGTAGCAACTGTTCGCGCACTGAAGGCACACTCGGGCAGATACAAAGTGGTGGCGGGCAAGCCGTTGCCGCCAGAGATGCTGGAAGAGAATCCGGACGATGTGCGTGCAGGTGCGGCCAACCTCGCGAAACAAATTGAAAATGTCACGGTGCATGGTGTGTCGCCAGTTGTTGCTATCAATGCATTCCCCACCGACCATCCGAGTGAGCACCAAGTGATTCGCGATATTGCAGAATCATTGGGCGCACGTGTTGCTGTGTGCACGCATTTCGCAGACGGTGGTGCTGGCGCGGTGGATCTTGCTCGAGCAGTGGTTGAAGCATGTGAAGAACCGAACGGATTTCACTTGTTGTATCCGGATTCGGCATCGCTGAAGGAAAAGATTGAAATTGTGGCGACCACTATTTACGGGGCAGCCAATGTCGAGTATTCAGAGCTCGCGAACGAACAATTGGCAACGTACGAAGCAAACGGATTCAGTCATCTTCCGGTGTGCATCGCAAAGACCCATCTCAGCATCAGTGGTGATCCGAAATTGAAAGGTGCTCCTACTGGCCACACGCTCACAGTGCGTGAAGTGCGTGCTTCGGTTGGCGCAGGTTTCGTGTATCCGATTTGCGGAGAAATGCGTACGATGCCAGGTCTTGGTGCAAACCCTGCGGCATTGCACATCGATATCGGCCCTGACGGGCGAATTGTCGGCTTGTTTTAGTTATTTGCCGCGAAGTGCAGCAACAATGGGTGCGCATTCGTCGATGTTTTCAGCACCGACGATGGTGTAGCTGAAACCCCAACGCTCGCGACGCTCGAGAAGCTGTTCGATGCATGAATCGACCGAGCCGATGAGTGCGAACGGCGACGAGTCGATCATTTCCTCGTCAACACCGAACATGGATGAAATTCCCTGCACGGTCTTTGCGCGGTCATCGGTGACCTTCACGAAGAATGTGCGGATGTTCATTTCGATGTCGTTCAAGCGGTGTGCACCGGCTGCGGCAACAATCGCCACTTTTTCATCGACAGATTGTGCAGTCATTGTGGACAAAGCTTCGGGGCCGACAACACCTGCAGTGAGTGTGCCGTTGATACCGATGATGTCGGCTTCACGCGCAGCGTAGGAAAGGACGCGCTTTCCGCCGCCACCGATGAGGATTGGCGGTGGTGACTGCACGGGCTTTGGCCAACCGGTGTAGTTGGTGACGGTGTAGTGATCGCCGGAGAATGAAAACGGGCCATCGGCCATTGCGCCACGAATGATGGCCATGCCTTCAATGAAGCGATCGATGCGCACTTTCGGTGAGTCGTACACAATGCCGGCTTCTTCGTAATCAGAAATCATCCATCCGGCACCAAGGCCAATTTCGGTGCGACCATCGGAGAGAAGGTCCATCGTTGCGAGTTCCTTCGCAAGAATCACAGGGTGCTTGTAGTCATTGTCGAACACCAATGCACCAACGCGCAATGTGGTGGTTGCACTTGCAGCTGCCATCAGTGCAGGCATGGGAGCCAACTGATCGGTGAAGTGATCTGGCATGGTCAAAACGTCGTATCCGGCTGCTTCTGTTCGACGAGCAAGTTCGGCCCATCCTTTTGCAGTGGTTTCTTTCGAAACCTGGACACCAAACCTGAAACCGCGATGGGGAAACTGTGACATGCATCAACCGTAGCAACCCGAAGTGACGCTTGGTCCTGATGGGGGACAAGTACGGTGGTCGTGTCGTGAAATCTTCTGCACATTGGTTCATGCGCTTTGGCGTCGCCCTCGTGGCATCAGCATTGTTGCTGACGGGTGTGATCGTCGGTGCGGCGCCCCAGCTTTGGGCCATGTTGCATGCGCACGAAGAAACGCCGGTGCAATTGCCAACATTTGGCGGACTCGCCACCCGCAGTCGCATCTTGGGTGTTGCTGATTCCCAATTGGGAGTCTTTGAACTGGAGAACAGCCAGCCACTGACCATCGATCAGGTACCCGACCATGTGGTCGCCGCTTTGCTCGCAGTCGAGGATGAAGGGTTTGAAAATCACAAAGGGGTCAACTTGCGGGCACTTGTGCGTGCCACACTTGCGAACTTCCAGTATTCGAGTGGTCGTCAGGGTGCATCGACAATCACACAACAAGTGGTGAAGAACGAATACCTCGCCGGGTTGCCGCGCGATGGTCGTTACAAAATTCTGCAGGCTCGGTATGCAGTGATGCTCGAGAAAACGGTTCCGAAGGCAACCATTGTTGAGCGGTATCTGAACACTGTGTTCTTTGGCAACAATGCATACGGCATCCAGGCCGCTGCCGATGTGTACTACCAAAAGAAAGTGGCCGACCTCACCTTGACCGAGGCAGGTTTTCTTGCTGGTCTTGTGCGCGCACCATCAACGTTTGATCCGATTCGTCGACCCGAGCAATCACGTCGTCGTTTTGTGCAGGTACTCGAGCGCCTCGTGGAAACAGGGCTGATGACAGCTGTTGATCGCGATGCCACCCTTGCCACATGGCAACCACCTGAATCTGTGACCAGTGCACCCGAGCGTCCGACGAGTCGTACCTATTTCACCGAAATGGTGCGGGATTACCTGTTGAACAAATCCACCGTTCTCGGCGACACGTATCAGGAGAGGTACACCGCGCTGTATCGCGGCGGAATCACTGTCTACACAACTCTTGATCCGACCACCCAGGCCAAGGCCGAGAAAGCCGCTAAGGAAAAACTGCCGGTGAACAAGACAGGGATTCAGTCATCCTTGGTGTCGCTTGATACGACCAACGGTGCGATGCGTGCCATCGTTGGTGGCCCCGGATTTTCTCCCGGTCGCAATGAAGTCAATCTTGCTTTGCGCCGCCGACAGAC
>JBEAXB010000187.1:0-3186 GCA_041160045.1 Actinomycetota bacterium | reverse complement strand
TTCTCAACCCTGTGACCGGCACTTCAACCCACAAGCGACTCGATGATCGCCCGCAAGAGTTCCCGCGCATCAACGAACAACTCATTGGCTTGCCGTATCAATTCGGCTACACCGCAGGTGTCGGCAAAAACTTCGCGCAAGACACCCTGGTGAAGGTCGATCTTCATACTGGAGCCACCGAGGCTCGCACCGATACCACCCGCTACGGCTACGGAGAACCGGTGTTCATCCCACGTGAGAATGCGACCGCAGAAGATGATGGCTTTGTGATGGCTCTACGCCTCGATGCAGAGACGCAACGATCAGATCTTGCGGTGTTCGATGCAAAGGCAATCACAGAGGAACCAATCGCTGTTGTGCATCTACCAGTTCGCGTGCCAAACGGCTTTCACGGAAACTGGATTCCTGACGCTCAATAATCTACTTGCGGCTACAGCTGTGAAACAGTGATCGTGAGCTGAATCAGTAAAACGATGATTGCAGTTGACACGGTAATCATTGAGCCAATGATAATTCTCAAGGTCCCGTTGATTCGTGAGATGTCTTCATCAATTTTCGCGAGATGAAAGTTGATTGGGTCGAGGTCATGTTTACGCACAACATCGGACCAGCCGGAGGGTGGGAGATGTTCCATCAATGTGTTGGCCACGTCGTCTCCTAGATGTGATCTGAGTCCGACTTGCATATCGAACCGTTGGGCTTCGCTGATGCTCATGGTAAATCCTTTCGTAGCGCCGTGTAAAGGGATGTGAGCGCGGGAAGGACGTTTGAGGAAATGTGGAGAATATTCTCTGCCGACTACTTGTAGAGGGGGGACGAACCCTTCAGGAGGCGGGTCATCATTGTCACTTCAGCGATGGCTGGCCCTTCTGGGTCGATGGCCGGACGCGCTTGAGTACGGAACCAAAGAACTTCAGTCTTCGGCGTGTCGCTGACGGCGAGCACCTCGCCAGAAATTACATACTCAACATCGAGGAACAAAGGACCATTGATGTGACGCACTTCGATGGCACCGTACATGCCGACGAATGGGCCACATGCTGCAGCAATTGAATCAGTTGCATGAGCGACAAGTAATTGACATGCGGTGAGAGGTGAACAGATTGGCCCACCCCACGGCGACGTTTGCGAATACCAATCAAGTGGCGCAGTCATGGAGTTGGTATGAATGCGTTGAAGTTGCCCGGCCACATTTGGATAACGCACACATATGTCTGTTGGTTGACCGACACGCACATCTTTCATCATGCGCAATGTTGACGGGTCTACGCTACGACGATCACGAGTATTGAGCGCTGAGAGTGCATTGTCCCCAATCCCGACATTTCCCTCTGCAACTACCGCGCCCTCTGGTGTGATAATTCCGGCAGGTCGTACTGCACCGTCGCCATCGATGAATGCGTCAACAGGTTCGTGATCTGTGGTGACTTGTTGAAAGTACATGCTGACGAAACCATTTTCGAACCACTGTCTCCCGAATGCCTCAACACAAATTCCGCCGAACTGTTCCAGGTGAATGTCGCCTGCGACTGTTCCACCACGAAAACCAAGGTCTTGAGCCGTGTCGTCGTCGTGGATACTGCCCTTTGAATTGGCAGAGAGATTTCGGGGATGACGCATCCCGGTTGTTAGACGTGTCATTTCTAATTCCTGGGGATGTCTTTAAATGGGGTATTCGGATCAAGTGACATATCTTTTGGCAACCCGAGTGCCCGCTCACCAATGATGTTGTGCTGCACTTCGTCACTTCCCCCAGCAATGCTTGCCGACGGCATCGATAGAAAGAAATGTTGCACGCTGCCTTCTTCTGGCTGATCTTTTCCCTGCAACAGTCCGTCTGCACCGAGAAGCTCTATACCCAAATCACGCGAAACTTTGAGCCCGTTGGTCCAGTGCAACTTCATTGTTGATGCAATTGCGCCTGTGTCTTTACCTGTCTTTGCAGCAGCCGACATGCGTTGTCGCGTGAAATCGGCGATGCTCTCGTTGATATAGAGCTCTGTCAACCGATTGCGCTGTGAGGGAGTGATGTCGCGCCCTTTAGCAAGCCGTAACAAAGTGCTGATTGTGCCCCCGTATTCATCGGGGTGCTCCTTTGTCGTCTTTGTTTCTGCAACCAGCGCACCGACGCTACGGTCGAGCAAGCCGGCCTGTGTTCCGGCAGAAACACGAACGCCACCACCAGCGCCTTCAGAAAGACCACTGCGCTCGAAACCCAATGTTGCGGTGGTGATTGCCCAGCCGTTGTTGATGTCGGACACTCTGTCGGCATCACTGACGCGTGCATCGGTAAAAAACACTTCGTTGAAGTGTGCTTTCCCATTCATTTGTTTGATGGGACGAATCTCAACGCCAGGCTGCCCTAAATCCACGATGAAATAGGTGAGTCCTTTGTGTTTTGGCTGATTGAAATCACTTCGGGCCACCAACATTCCGCGGGTCGAATGCAATGCCCCCGATGTCCACACTTTCTGTCCGTTGATGACCCATTCGTCACCATCGCGTTCTGCACGACATGAAACGCTTGCAAGATCAGAGCCAGCTCCAGGTTCACTGAATAGTTGGCACCATCCCTCAACGCCAGTTGCCAGTGCCGGAAGCCAACGTCGTTTCTGTTCTGGTGTCCCATAGGTCATGGTGACGGGAGCGCCCATCAAAACTCCGAGACCTGTTGGTGCTCCGATTACTCCGGCATCTGAAAAGGCTTTGAGAATTGCTGTTTGATTACTTTGTGATGCATCGCGTCCAAACCATTCGGCTGGCCATCGCGGAAACGAGAGTCGAGCTTCGTTCATGCGGCGCCACCACTCACGCAATGGGATGTCCGTGTCCCAGTTCTCGGTGATCCAGTCGCGAGTCTCTGTGTACATCAGCTGAGTGGTACGCCCAAGTGACGTAGTGCGAGAGATGAGTACACAGCGATACCGCGGGCCATTTGTGTCTCTTCGTAGATGGCGCGGTTGCTGTGGTTTGGCGCAGCTTTCATGATGTCCATACCTTCTGGCATAAGACCAAGGAACATCATTGCGCCAGGAACCCGGTTGAGCACGTAGCTGAAATCCTCAGCACCCATCACTGGGTGGTCCATGATGCGTACATTGCGATCGCCCGAAACTGCTGTTGCAACATCAGCAGCAAATGATGCCTTGTCTTCGTTGTTTACAGTCACGTCGTACCCGATGTGCA
>JBEAXB010000186.1:0-3195 GCA_041160045.1 Actinomycetota bacterium | reverse complement strand
TACGCGACGTAATCGATGATGCGTTGGATGCCGTCGACAAGGTCGTCGTCACCAAGCGCAAAAGAGAATCGCGCAAAGCCCGGAGCACCGAAGGCCTCGCCCGGAACAATTGCAACGTTGACATCGGAGAGAATCATGTCGGCCAACTCGAGAGTGGTCGATGCTTTCTTTCCCTTGATGTCACGGTTGAGAAGACCCGAGAAATTAGGGAAGCAATAAAAAGCACCCTGTGGTTCCATGCATGTCACGCCAGGAATAGTGGAGAGCATCGTGTGCATGAGAGCGCCGCGTCGAGCAAATGCTTCGCGCATCATGTGCACTGCAGTCAGATCACCGCTTACTGCAGCAAGCGCCGCAACCTGTGACACGTTGGCGACGTTCGATGTTGCATGCGATTGGAAGTTGGTGGAGGCCTTCATGATGTCCTTCGGACCAATCATCCAGCCAACGCGCCACCCAGTCATTGCATATGTTTTTGCAACGCCATTAACGATGATGCACTGGTTCGCAAGCTCGGGAACAAGCGTCGGCATCGAGGTGAACTTGTGCTCGCCGTAGGTGAGGTGTTCGTAAATCTCGTCGGTGATGACCCACACCTTGTTTTTCACAGCCCACTCGCCAATGGCCTTTACTTCTTCTGGCGGATATACAGATCCGCTTGGGTTGTCGGGCGAAACAAACAGCAACACTTTTGTGCGTGGCGTGAGTGCCTTATCGAGTTGTTCGACAGTGACACGGAAACCATTTGCTTCCTCTGTGTCGACAATGACGGGAACTCCCCCGGCCAGAACGATTGCTTCTGGGTATGTAGTCCAGAACGGTGCGGGGCAAATGACTTCATCGCCCGGATCACACAGAGCAGCGAAAGCAGTGAACACGGCATGCTTGCCGCCATTCGTGATCAGTACCTGATCAGAGGTGCAGGAAAATCCGCTGTCACGCATGGTCTTGACGGCAACGGCCTCACGCAATTCGGGTAAACCAGCAGCCGGGGTATAACGCTGGTACTTCACCTCGCGGCAAGCCTTGACGGCTGCTTCGACGATGTGCTCGGGGGTGGCAAAATCGGGCTCGCCAGCGCCAAACCCAATGACATTGAGACCCTGAGCTTTCAGGGCCTTTGCCTTGGCGTCGACCGCCAGGGTGGCTGACTCGGCGATAGCGCCGAGACGAGCGGAAACACGTCGCAATTCTGTTGGAGCAGGCATAAATGAAAGGATGACATGGTGAGCGATAAGAACCAACTCGATTTCAAGATTCCCTCCCATCTTCTGCCTGTCGACGGCCGTTTTGGGTGTGGACCATCAAAAGTTCGGCCCGAACAGCTGCAAGCAGTCATGTCAGCCATGACCTCGATCATGGGTACCTCTCACCGCCAAGCCCCCGTGAAGAACGTCGTGGGCTCGGTACGCGATGGTCTGACCTCGCTCTTCAATCTGCCAGCCGGCTGGGAAATTGTCATGGGCAATGGCGGCTCCACCGTGTTCTGGGATGTCGCCACGTTCGGCCTCATTCGCGAGCGCAGCCATCACCTCGTCTTTGGCGAGTTCTCATCGAAGTTCGCAGAAGCCTCAGCTGCTGCCCCCCACCTGTCTGCACCCGTTGTCGTATCGTCCGACCCTGGCACGCACCCATCGCCAGCAAGTGATGCAACGTGTGATGTGTACGCATACCCGCACAACGAAACATCAACGGGTGTTTCCATGACCCCTGTGCGTCCCTCGAAAGATGGACTCGTTGTTGTTGATGCAACATCTGCTGCTGGTGGTCTCATGTGGGATCCGGCCAATGTTGATGTGTACTACTTCGCACCACAAAAATGTTTTGCATCAGATGGTGGTCTGTGGCTCGCTGCATGTTCACCAGCCGCCATTGAGCGCATTCGAGAGATCAAAGCATCGAAGCGATGGATGCCTGCGTCTCTCGACCTATCAATCGCACTCGACAACTCCGTTGCCAACCAGACCTACAACACCCCTGCACTTGCAACGCTCATCATGCTTGATGAACAAGTCAAGTGGATGAATGCCCACGGCGGTTTGGCATGGGCCGCTGGTCGCTCCGGCGAATCCGCACGCACTCTGTATTCATGGGCCGAGGCTCGTGAATACGCCTCGCCCTTCGTTGTCAACCCTGCAGAACGTTCTGATGTGGTTGGCACCATCGACATCGATGGCGTTGATGCCAACACAATCAGTGCCATTCTTCGGGCAAACGGCGTTGTCGACACCGACAGCTACCGCAAGCTCGGCCGCAATCAGTTGCGTGTCGGCATGTTCCCTGCCATCGACCCCTCCGATGTGGCTGCATTGACATCCTGCATCGACGTAGTGGTTGAGCACCTTCGTTCGTAGGGTAAAGAACAATGCCGATATCAGTTGACGAAGTTCTCGAGACATACTGGGATGATCTTGCGCCATTGCGCAATCCCGTCATGCTCGTTGCACTCCGTGGGCTGTTCGATATTGGCGCCGTCGCTACTTCAGCACTCGACTGGATGCTCAAGGAACGCGATGCCACCGTTGTTGCAGACATCGACCCGGATCCGTTTTTCGATTTCACCGAGGAACGCCCCGAGCAGTTCATCGATGAAGACGGCGACCCACAGGTGCGTTGGCCCGAGAACGAGTTCATGATCATTCGCTATCCAGAGGGTGCCCGCGACATGATCGTGCTGAACGGCGTGGAACCTCACGTGTCGTGGGCAACATTTTCCCAGTGCATTGTCAATGTTGCACAAGGCCTCGGCTGCAATCTTGTTGTCAGCCTTGGTGCCGCCGCTGAACAAACACCACACACGCGCGTGCCCCTTGTTGTCGGCAGCACAACCAATACAGACCTCGCACAGCGTCTCGGGCTCAGCCGTCCGCAGTACCAAGGTCCTACCGGGGTTGCCGGCGTCATGCTCGATGCACTCGAAAAAGCAAATATTCCGAGCGTCAGCTTGCGCGTCGGTGTTCCGCATTATCTGATGCAGGCGCAACACCCAAAGAGCGCTGCTGCATTACTGCAGCACCTGCAACACGTGCTCGGCATTCCTACCGATCACGCAAACCTTGTCGAAGAAATGTCGCGTTGGCAGGAACTGCATGACGCAGCCGTCGAAGGCGACCGCGAAGCATCGGCATACGTGCGCATGCTTGAGCAGCGCTACGACATGCAGATGGAACGCAACATTCCTTCTGGCGACGACCT
>JBEAXB010000003.1:0-13856 GCA_041160045.1 Actinomycetota bacterium | reverse complement strand
CACCCGGAACCCCAGAGCGCGAATCATCGATGCGTCAGGTCATCGACCGCGTGTCCGACACCATCTCCACATGGGGCGTCGAGGGCGGTTACTTCGTCGATGCTGACGAGGCCGAGGCTTTCCGTGCAGAACTCAAGTACATCCTTGTCACACAGCGTGCAGCATTCAACAGCCCCGTCTGGTTCAACATCGGCGTGAAGGGCGTGCCACAGCAGGCAAGCGCATGTTTCATCCTTTCGGTTGAAGACAAGATGTCAGCGATCCTCAACTGGTATCGCGAAGAAGGAACAATCTTCAAGGGCGGTTCCGGCTCCGGAATCAACCTGTCAAAGATTCGTTCGAGTGCCGAATTGCTCGAAGGCGGCGGAACTGCATCTGGCCCAGTGTCATTCATGCGCGGTGCCGACGCATCAGCCGGCACCATCAAGTCCGGTGGCAAGACCCGTCGTGCAGCAAAGATGGTCATCCTCAACGCCGATCACCCAGACATCGAAGAGTTCATCTGGTGCAAGGTGAAAGAAGAGCGCAAGGCTCGCGTCTTGCGCGATGCTGGTTTCGACATGGACCTTGATGGCATCGATTCGTTCAGTGTTCAGTACCAAAACGCAAATAACTCGGTGCGCGTCACCGATGAGTTCATGAATGCAGTCAAGGAAGACCGCGACTGGACATTCAAGGCCGTGACCGACGGATCACCTGTGCGCACCATTCGTGCCCGCGATCTGTGGCGCCAAATTGCTGAAGCATCATGGGAGTGCGCAGACCCAGGTCTGCAGTTCGACACCACGATCAACAAGTGGCACACCGCTCATGCAACAGGTCGTATCAACGGCTCGAACCCATGCTCGGAATACATGCACATCGACAACTCAGCATGCAACTTGTCATCGCTCAACTTGTTGAAGTTCCTTGATGACAACGACCGTTTCGATGTCGAGGCATACCGCCACGCAATCGAAGTCATGTTCACCGCACAGGAAATCCTTGTGGGCCGTGCCGACTACCCAACAGAGCAGATCGGCATCAACAGCCTCAAGTTCCGCCAGCTTGGTCTCGGATACGCAAACCTCGGTGCTCTTCTGATGGCACTTGGTTTCGCATACGACTCAAAGGGTGGACGTGCCTGGGCAGCAGCTCTTACATCGCTCATGACCGGTCATGCATATGCAACCAGTGCTCGCACTGCAAGCCGCATGGGTCCATTCTCTGGTTTTGCCGAGAACGAAAAGTACATGCTCAACGTGTTGCGCATGCACCACGATGCGCACAGCGACATCCTCGACATGGCAGAAGTTCAGGACGACCTCTTGTACGCCGGCCTTGAGTCATGGCAGGCAGCAGTACGTGACGGCGAAGAATACGGCGTGCGCAACTCGCAGGCCACCGTTCTTGCACCGACCGGAACCATTGGCCTCATGATGGACTGCGACACCACCGGTGTCGAGCCAGACCTTGGTCTTGTGAAGTTCAAAAAGATGGTGGGCGGCGGCTCAATGAGCATCGTCAACCAGACCATTCCACGTGCGTTGCGTCGTCTCGGATACAACACCCAGCAAGTCGACGACATCGTTGCCTACATCGATGTCAACAAGTCGATCCTCGGAGCACCACACATCGAGGCAAGTCACCTCGACGTGTTCGCATGTTCCATGGGTGACAACACCATCCATTACGAAGGCCACGTGCGCATGATGGGTGCGGTTCAGCCGTTCCTCTCTGGTGCAATTTCAAAGACCGTCAACATGCCAGAAGACGCAAGTGTCGAAGACATCGAAGCGCTGCACATGTTGTCATGGGAGCTCGGCATCAAGGCCGTTGCTATCTACCGTGACAACTGCAAGGTGGGCCAGCCCCTCAGCACCGCGAAGAAGGATGACGACACCACAGACGCCACCAAGGCAGAAACAGCAACTCAAGTCATCGAGCGCGTCGTCGAAAAAATCGTCACGCAGCCCGTCCGTCAGAAGTTGCCACGTTCACGTCGCGGTCGCACATTCGAGTTCCGCGTTGCTGATTGCAAGGGCTTTGCAAACATCGGTGAATACGAAGACGGTCGCCCAGGCGAGCTCTTCCTCACCGTGTCGAAGCAGGGTTCAACATTGTCAGGCATCATGGATGCGTTCGCAAAGTCGATTTCATACGGCTTGCAGTACGGCGTTCCATTGCGTGCCTTCGTTGAAGCATTCACCAACATGCGTTTCGAACCAGCAGGTATGACAGACGATCCGGACATCCGTATGGCATCGTCCATCATGGACTACCTGTTCCGTCGCCTGTCGCTTGAATACATGACCTACGACGAGCGTGCCGAACTTGGCATCTTCAGCCGTGACGAGCGCATTCAGCCAACACTTCCAGGTGTTGACGAATCAGGTATCGAAACAACAAACGGCACCGAGTTGGCCACCGATCCAAAGTCGGTCCAGTCAGTGTCAGAGTTGGTCACACAAATCGAGTTGGGTATCGCACCCGTCGCTCCGATTTCTGATCACTCGTCGCCACACGGAATCGTCCGTCACAGTGATGCACCAATGTGCATGCTCTGTGGTGTGCAGATGCAGCGCGCCGGCTCATGCCACGCGTGCCCATCATGCGGTTCCACCAGCGGCTGCAGCTGATACTCGCGGGTTCACCCGCAACAACGAACAATGAAAATGACCCGAGGAGAAATCCTCGGGTCATTTTCTTTATGCAACGACCTCAACGTGTGTTAATGCAAACATGATGGTGAAAATTCCTACGCAGATACATTGTTGAAGGTGAGAATTCGCATCAAAAACCGAACGATAGCCAATAATTCAAAAATCATTGGGCTTGTCTTGGTGATGGCAAGTTGTGGCGGTGCGGCAGGTGCAAAACCTCCGACCTGGGAGCCACCTCAAGCGATACCAGTCTTTGATTATCCAGTTGGAAGAAATTGGAGATCACAACTCGACTTCCTTCCAAAATTTGAACAGGATAAGAAGATATTTGCAATCTGGCAAAACAAGATTGCATCGTGTATAGCCGACAAGGGTCACTCATATAACGAGGCAACTTTTTATGGAGACACGTGGGCCGATTCGATGAATCCACTCGACGAAAAAGTCTCATCGGTATTCGGCTATCACCTGCCTTCTCGATACGAAATGTCGCAACCACAGAATTCCGACGAAGCGACCTTCCAAGCAGACTTGTCGGGAAGCGATACGGAAACTGGTTGTGCTTCGTTTGCTTCAGAATCGACGTATCGAGTGGTGGAGTTCTATTCAAAGGGGATTGAGCCGATACTGAATGATCTTGTTTCCAGTTACACCGATGCTGGAATGAATGCCTCTCGCAAGTTGGTGGAGGCATGGGTGCTTTGCATGGGTAGCGAAGGCATTACGACTACATCTCCAGATCAGCTTTCTGCGAAATATTCGGATCAGGCGTCAATCACCGATGAGGAATTGACAATTCGAGCGATTGACAGAAAATGTGATGTAGAGACTGGGCTGACGAAGAGTCGATCAATCGCTGAAGCGGAAGCACTCGAGTCATGGTTGGCAAGCCATCCCGTTGAACTCGCGCGAGCTCGGAGTCTGAAGAAGAACTTTGACAGTGAATTGGGACAGATGTCCTGACCTTCTCGTACGTCGCGCGCATACCGTCAAGTCAGTTGTCACTGACATGGAGGTACGCGATGCGGGCATTGCGATTGATGAATTGGAAGAGCGAGCCGGAATTGGTGGAGGTGCCAAAGCCGACGCCAGATCATGGTCAGGTGGTCATCAAGATTGGTGGCTCTGGCGCGTGTCATTCCGATTTGCATCTGATGCACGATTTTGCACCGGGGATGTTGCCGTACTCAGTTCCATTCACGCTTGGTCATGAAAACGCAGGGTGGGTTGATTCGGTGGGCACCGGTGTGCGCAATGTAAAAGAAGGCGATGCAGTTGCGGTGTATGGGCCCTGGGGATGCGGGACATGTCCGCGGTGTCAACTCGGGATGGAAACATATTGCGAAAATCCGGCAGCGTCGTATGCGCCGGGCGGTGGCGGTGGACTTGGTGCCGATGGAGGGATGGCTGATTACATGCTTGTTCCTGCTGAGCGATTCCTTGTGAAGTTGCCCGATGGTCTCACACCAGAGATTGCAGCACCGTTAACCGATGCAGGGTTGACTCCGTATCACGCAGTGCGTAGATCCTGGCCAAAAATGACACCGGATGCGACCGTTGCGATTATCGGTGTCGGTGGGCTTGGTCACATGGCCGTGCAGATCGTGAAGACCACGACGTCTGCAACAGTGATTGCGGTTGATGCCAAGGATGATGCGCGCCAGTTGGCAACCACAGTGGGAGCAGATCATGTGCTCACATCCGATGCAACAACGGCGGACAAAATCAAGGAACTGACCGGCGGGCGAGGAGCCGACGTTGTGCTCGACTTTGTCGGTGCTGAATCAACAATCAGAATTGCAATGGCTGCGGCTCGCGTTCTTGGCGATGTTGCAATTGTCGGAATCGCTGGCGGATCATTTCCGTGGTCGTTCTTCAGCCAGGGATATGAGATCAATCTGGCAACTACCTATTGGGGAACCCGCCCCGAATTGGTCGAGCTATTTGCACTCGCAAGTCGCGGTCTGATTCACACCGAGCACACGGTGTACTCGCTCGACATGGCCCCTCAGGCGTACAAGGACTTGAAGGCTGGGAATGTACGAGGACGCGCAGTCATTGTTCCGTAGCGTGCAAACACCACCATGAACCAATGAAGGCAATGATTGCAATTGTTGCCCCGGGCAATGTGCGAGGGCCGTATAAGCCAATAGTTCCTGCTCCAATGACTGCAAGCACAACTCCGATTTCAATGGTTCTGCCATGATGCGTGTGTTGTGGGCGCTTTCGCAGTTGCGTTCGAACAGATGAAGTTGCGGTGACAAATAATGCAGTGACACCGAGAACGCCGGCAAACCAGAGCGGGCGAGTCAACCACCACAGTGTGGTCAGGCGAGTCGGCGTGGGCGCACCGAGTGCAATGATTCCGGAACACAGTGCCAGTGCACTGAGGTGCCACATGTATACGGCAATTGATGCAGTTCCCATGCGGTCGATGAGTGAACGCCATCGCTGAGCAATGGAATCAAGCGACGCCGCACACATCATGAGAACTCCTGTTTGAGCAATTGCTGCAGTTGCGGTGAACAATGTGGGGGGAGTGGTGTTTGATCGTTTGAGTGGAACTGCATCGATGAGTGCTGGGTAATAGTGCGCCCAGCGCACAAGTGCAATACCGGCGACTGTGCCAACGATTGTGAGAACGAGTCCGACACGGCGTTCATTGAACGCAGGTGAGCGCGACGCTTGCCTCCACCACGAACCAATCACCCACGGGATGCCCCATGCAAGAAAGAAGCTTGGCCATCCCCATTTTTCGTTGGCATCAAAACCAAATCGAGCAATATCGATTGCGGTGAGAATGGCGAGAGCGGTTCCCATCGTTACCAGTGGACGAGTCGCGAATGTGGCGATGCGTTTGCCATATGCAGCGAAGGGAATATAGGCAGTCAGAAACCACAGAGGCTGAGTCGCAATGCGAGCTCCATCAGACAACGTGGCGCCATGTCCCGCTGCCAGTAGTTCAACGATGCTTGCTGTCGACCACAGCGTGACAACGATTGCGCCAAGACCCATGAGGGTGCGCAGTCGAGTGGCGCTTGTTTGGGGAGTGGCGGTGGCGTTTGCCCAGCCACCGGCTGCGAAAAAGATGGGCATTGGCGCAATCAGGGTGAGCCATGAGAGATGTGGGTATAGCGCGAGCAGATTGTCGCCTCGTAATGCTCCCGATGTATCTCGATCAATGACTGCAAGAACCAGGTGGCCAAGGACGACGACAAAGAGAGCCAGGCTGCGCGCCACATCGATGGCGCCTCGTTTTTCGGGCCGAATGGTGATGCTGTCAGCCTAAAGGTGAGAGACCTAAGTCAAATGACTTAGTATCTGGATATGGCTCGATCGGGAGAAGAATCACGCACGGCACTGCTTGACGCCGCCGAACGACTCTTTGCAATTCATGGCGTCGAAACCACATCGTTGCGCGACATCGCCATTGCTGCGGGACAGCGCAATAACTCGGCAACGCAGTACCACTTCGTTGATCGCGAAGGTTTGGTAGCGGCAGTCTTCACTCGACGCATGGACGAAATCAATGAGCGACGACTGCAGATGATTGATGATGTTGATCGCAATGGCCAAGAAGGCGACATCGCTGCTCTGGCCGCAGCACTTATGTTTCCGCTCATTGAATATGTGACGACTCATGATGGTTGGTACGGCAGATTTTTGCTGCGCACCGAATCTGATCAGTTCGCAAAAGATGTGAAGAATATGTTGCCAGCCGCTGTTCCTGTCTTTGAAGTGATGCGCAGATTATTTGTTGCGCTCGACGGTTTGCCATCTCGGGTGCGCAATGCCCGCATTCAACAATTGATGACGCACTACATCAGCGCTGTTGCGGATTGGGAATGGGCCCGCGACCGTGAACAAAAACGCTTGTCGCCTCCAGAACTCTTTGATGATGTTTTGGCCACTGGATGCGGCATCTTGCTTGCACCTGCACGAATCGAATTACAACAATTAGGAAAGAAGTTTGTATGACTCGCAGTTTTGACACAACAGACATCAATGTCGTCACCACCATCGGAGGCCAGCGTGTACACAAGGGACATGCTGCACAGAGCGATGTCATTCAGGCACGTTTCGATGAAGTGCGCAAGGGAGTCTGGAACCTCGTTGGTAACGGATTATCAAACCAAACATTTATCGAGGCGCCCGAAGGCGTGATTGCGATTGACTCGGGCGAGTCGATTGAAGAGATGCGCGAAGCTCTGCGCCGTTTGCGTGAAATGACATCAGCTCCCATTGCTGCAGTGATTTATACGCACTTTCACTATGTGGAAGGCACAAAGGCCATTCTTGAAGAAGGCAATCATGTGAGCCCATTGCCAATTTATGGCCATGAAAAGATTGCGTTCAACAAGTCACGAACACTGGCGGAAATTTCTCCTGCCTATGCACGCGGTCTTGTCGAGCAATTCGCCATCGTGATGCCAACTGAAGGTCCCGATGCAACCGTCAATGTGGGGCTCGGGTTTTTCTACAAGAATCCGGCGCACGCGCCGTTTACTCCGGGGCATATTCCGGTCAACCATGTTCTTGGTGACAATGGATCACTGACAATCGCTGGCATGGCTGTGCAGTACCAGTACTCACCAAGTGACTCGGATGACTCGATCAACTTCCTGTTCCCAGAAATTGGCACATGTATCCACAACTCCGTGTGGCCTGTGCTCTTCAATGTTTTTGCTATTCGTGGCGAGGAGTATCGCGACCCTCGAGTCTTGATTCCCGGAATCGACAACATCATCAAGTGGGCTCCAGAGTTCCTCGTCGCGACACATGGACCAGCCCTCGTTGGCAAGGACAATATTCGCGAGAAGTCGGTTCGTTACCGCGACTCAATCCAGTTCATGTGGGATCAGACGGTGAGGGGCATCAACAAGGGGTGGACGGCCGACGAAATTGCAACTCGTGTGACTTTGCCTGCTCTGTATGACGAGGATTACCTCACGTCCGAGCGGTACGGAGTGACAGAACATCACGTGCGTCAGATCTTCATGGGTCTTCGCGGCTGGTTCGACGGTAACGAAGAAAAGCTGTTCCCACTCGAACCAACAGAGCGGTACAGCCGACTGATTCAGGGGTTCGGCGGGCGTGCAGAAGTTGCACAACAATGCACGGCAGCATTGAAGAATGACGAAGTGCGCTGGGCCACAGAATTGGGCACCTGGTTGGTTCGCTCTGAAGGCGCAACGCAAGATGATCGCAATTTGTTGGCCTCATGCTTGCGAGTGATTGCCGAAAGAACACCAGCTGCAAACATTCGTAACTGGTGTATCACTCGTGCGCGTCACCTTGATGGTTCGTTCTCGATGGATCGATTCATGCAGCACTCCTTCAATCCGAAGTTCCTTGGCGAGGCTTCTGCAGTTGGGCTTGTTCACACATTGCGCGTGATTGTCGACCCAGCAAAGATCGAAGGAATCAATCATCACGTGGCATTCACGATTGGCGACGAAACATGTGGCTTGCATGTTCGCAACAGCGTGGCGGTACCAACCGATGGTTGGGGCGCCACAAGCGTTGTCACAATGTCGCGAGTCGCGTTCATGGGAATCCTGTCGGGCAAGTCGTCATGGAGTGAATACGTGGCTGACGGCTCAATCAAGATCTCGGGCGATGCAGAAACAATCGATCGCATCCGTCTGGCGCTCGATTCAAAGGGCTTCACCTCGTGACATCCATTCCTCAGCCGACGCCTACGTTCGACGGAACGGCGGGATACACGATCGACGATTCAACCCCGAGCGAGATGAAAGTGTCGAGTGCGCCAAAAGGTGCGCCGAACATCGTGTTGATCTTGTTGGACGATGTTGGTTTCGGAACCTGTGGAACATTCGGCGGGCCAGTACCAACACCAGCCCTTGACCGAGTGGCCGCTCACGGACTTCGGTTCAACCAATTCCACACCACGGCATTGTGCTCGCCAACACGGGCAGCAATGCTTACTGGCCGTAATCACCACACCGTGCACATGGGTGGTATTCCAGAAGGCGCGAATGTGTTTCCTGGGTACGACAGCATCATTCCGAAAGAAGCAGCAAGTGTTGCAGAAATTCTTCGACAGTCGGGATACTCGACTGCAGCATTCGGAAAATGGCATCTCACGCCACTGTGGGAACAAACACTTGCCGGCCCGTTTGATCGTTGGCCAACTGGGCTTGGCTTTGACCGGTTCTACGGAATCTTGAATGCTGAAGCATCGCAATGGGAACCACCGATGTTTGATCAGACAACGCCAGTGATGCCGTATGAAGGTCGCGATGACTATCACATGACCGAAGACATTGCCGATAAAGCAATTTCATGGATGCGCGTGCAAAAAGCATCGCAACCGGACAAACCTTTTTTCTCGTACATCGCAACCGGGGCAATGCATTGTCCGCACCACGTTGGACCTGAATGGATTGAGAAGTTCAAGGGACAGTTCGACCAAGGATGGGACGCACTGCGTCGTGAGATTTACGAACGCCAGTTGGCAATGGGTGTGATTCCTGCCGGAACCAAACTGACGGATCGCCCAGACGAAGTGCCGTCGTGGGAAGAATACCCAGATCGCTACAAGCCGGTGGCCTCGCGTCTCATGGAAGTATTCGCTGGCTTTCTTGCTCACACCGATGCACAAATTGGCCGCGTGCTTGATGCTGTTGAAGAAATGGGCGAGGCAGACAACACCTTGTTCATGTACATCACGGGAGATAACGGCGCCTCTGCAGAAGGAACCGTGCACGGAGCATGGAGTGCCCCGTCGTTTCAGAACGGTATTCCCGAGGATCCCGAGTGGCTTTTGGCCCACATGGATGACTTCGGCACTGCTCGTTGCGAGAACCATTACAACCTTGCGTGGGCATGGGCTCTTGATTCGCCATTTCAGTGGATGAAACAGGTGGCATCGCATTTTGGTGGCACGCGCAATGCAATGGCGGTGCAATGGCCGGCCCGCATTGCCGATGCTGGAGGATTGCGTACGCAGTTTCACCATGTTGTCGATGTGATGCCGACGCTACTGGCCGCCGCTGGAATCGAAATACCTACGGTTGTTAATGGGCTGCCGCAGCTTCCCGTTGACGGAGTATCGATGATGTATGCGATGGAAGGTGTTGACGGCGCCAGTACTCGTGAGACTCAATACTTTGAGATGTTCGGTAACAGAGCGATTTATCACGATGGCTGGATTGCCAGTTGCTTTCATGGACGAGTTCCTTGGAATCGTTTCGGCATGCAGCCGTTCTTTGGCGAACAAGAAAAGTGGGAGTTGTACAACATTGCCGAGGATTTCTCGCAAGGTGTGGATTTGGCAACGACTCATCCCGACAAACTTGACGAACTTCTCGATCTGTTTCATTCAGAAGCACTGCGCAACAACGTGTATCCATTGCGCGAGCCCGGCTCGACCCTTGGTCTGACAGTGGTGCCGCCCGACAATCTTGGCGGGCTGAAAAAGATGACCTACACCGCAGATCACATTCGCATGCCGGAGCGATCCGTTGTCAACCTGAAGAACTGCTCGTTTCGTATCACGGCTGATGTGACCGTTGGTGCTGACGCCCTTGGTGTCATCGTGTGTCAAGGCGGAAACATGGCCGGATGGTCGTTGTACGTGGACGAGTCTCGTCACGTTGTGTATCACTACAACTGGATGGGGCATGAGCATTACATCGCCCGTTCGTCGAGTCCGCTCGGCGTTGGTCGCCACACGATCGTTGTCGACTATGTCTACGACGGTGGTTTTGGTGCCGGTGGACATGCTGTTCTCCTTGTTGACGGTGCAACAGCCGGACACGCACGCGTCGAGAAATCAGTTCCCATTGTGTTTTCCATGAGTGGCGAATCATTCGATGTGGGAATGGATACCGGTGCACCTGTTGGTTCGTACCCACATGTGTTCCGTTTCGTGGGGGACATTCATGGAGTCACTCTCGAACGTCTCAGTGAGCCATCTGCAGAGATCGCAGCGATGATTGTTGACGGCGAATTCCGCGCGAGCCTCGCGACGCAATAGCGGTTGAGTTACTGAGGCAACTCAACCTTCAAAGCTTCGTTAATGCCGTGCTGGTATGCCTCGATGCCTCGGTCGCGATCGAACAGATGTTGAGGTCGTGTGGCGAGACCTGACGTTGTTTTGCTTGGCGAGAACTCGATGAAGCGGCCCGTATTGTGTTGCGACCAAATCGCCTGTTCCTTGTTGGTGCGGCTTTCGACAAGGCGCCCAAATGGACCAAACATTGCACCTGCAAGTGGGGTGATGAGAACGAGTACTTCAGCAGCATCAGCTAAGTCGACGCTCACGCCAGAGCGCACGCCCCCATCGACATAACGCTTGCCATTGATTGTTTGTGGGGCCAATAAACCAGGAACAGCCGATGAGGCGGCAACGAGTTCTGCCAATGGAGTTGCTTCGCCACTGAGGACCACGCGACGTAATCGAGGAATCTCCGTCACGACGACATGCACATGGCTGCTGACGGCATCACCAAAGACTTCGCGCGCGGATGCAGCGAGGATGCCCGGACGGGGATTAGGAAATTTCGGGACATCGAGACTGATGAGCTCATTGAATGGGATGCCGAGTGCAGTTGCCGATGCAGCCCAGGATCCGGCAGAAGTGCCGAGCATGGGGCAGCCCGTGAGGTCTACGCCGCGGGTGCGTAGTCCGTCAATCACGCCCATTGCGTATCCGATGCCGAACAAGCCTCCGCCCCCAAAGACTCCAGCAAGTGGAACGACGGGGGTATCTGACGGCACTGTTCCAGTCTCGCCGATGGGGTTGTACCGTTGTGGCATGGAGGCACGCGTACTCACCTGGAATCTGTGGTGGCAATTTGGCCCATGGCGCGATCGTCAAGAGTCGATTCTGGCAACATTGCGCCACGAGAACGCCGACATTATTTTTTTGCAGGAAGTCTGGGCTCAAGAAGGTGGCCTCGATCAGGTGCAGTGGTTGGCTGATGAGTTGAATATGCATGTCGCTCGCACCGAAGGCCCGTGGTACGACAGTGGTGTGAGTCTTGGCAATGCCATTCTTTCCCGTTGGCCGATTGCCTCATGGGAAATTCATCGCTTGCCTGATGTAACTGGTGCGCCCAGCTATCGCCGTGCAGTCGTTGCTCATCTCGACACGCCGTATGGTCGTTGGTGGACAGTGTGCACGCATCTCGACTACAAGTTCGATGCATCTGCGACGCGGATCGCACAGTGCGAAGCACTCAGTGGCATCGTTGATTCTTTGCGTACTGACCCTGAAGTAGAAGTACCCGTGATCATGGCCGGCGACTTCAATGCCGTGCCTGACTCCGACGAAATTCGAATGCTGACGGGTCGCAGTCAACCCGCGGTCGACGGATTGGTGTTTACCGACATCTGGGAAATTGCAGGCGAGGGACCAGGCTTCACTTGGCGTCGAGACAATTCGTACATCGATGATTCAGCCTGGCCGAATCGCCGCCTCGACTACATCTTTGTTTCGTGGCCACGTCCTCGCCCGATTGGCAATCCATCGCGCGTGTGGTTGGCCGGTGTTGATCCGGTGGACGGTGTGCAGCCAAGTGATCATGCCGCAGTGGTCGCTGACATTCGCATGATTGCGGAGTAGCCGCCGCTTCGCCCGGCCCTGGCCTTGCTCTGCGCTCGCCGCCCGGCCCCACCTAACTCGTCACGCTCGTCGCCCGGCCCCACCCCACTTTGTAGTTGCAGTTTTCCGCCAATATTTCGTCGGAAAACTGCAACTCATTTTCAAGGTGTCCCCCGGGGGAGGCAAAGACTCATTTTTTGTGCGTCGCATTTCCTCCGACTGCTCATCAGCCACACATGTCGCTCATGGACGATGATGATGCAACAGTCGACGGAACAGGCGACGGAATAGGCGATGTCATAGTCGATGTTGATGAGCGCGAAGAATACACAGTTCCATGCAGTGGTATTTCAGTGCTGATGCGAGGAGTCGAAGCAGACGTGCTGGAAATCATGTCAAAGGCGTACAGCAGTCACTCTGCAAGTTCAGTCGCTGCTGCCACAGGTCGCTCGCGTAATCAGGTCAACGTTGTGTTGAAGTTCTATGCAGAGAGTGGCATTTTGCGCACTATCTCCATGGGAAACAGGCGCTGGTACATGTTGAACCGTGACTCAAGTTTGTACTCCACCGTGCGAGCACTCGGAGCGATGAGATTTATGCGCCGATTAGCGGCTCATGATGAATGAAATTCGTGACTACCAGGAGCACTGAACGCGCTTGATGCCGTTAATGAAACTGCTCTGCAAGTACGCAGGTTCACCTTCGGTGCGCAGGGTGGGCATGCGGCGAGCAATCTCATTGAACATCACAGAGATTTCGCGACGGGCGAGGTTTGCTCCGAGACAGAAGTGAGGCCCCCCGGCACCGAAGCCGATTTGGGCCGGTGCAATCTCGCGCTGAATGTTGAACACATGAGGGTTCGGGAAATGGCGCTCGTCGAAGTTGCCCGAAGAGTAGAACATCACCACTTTTTCGCCTTCAAGAATCTTTTGTCCGTTGATCTCTGTGTCTTGCACTGCGGTACGACGGAAGTGAATCACTGGTGTCGCAACACGAACGATTTCCTCAACAGCGGTGCGGTTATTGGCATCGAAATTGTCGAACCAGATCTTCTTCTGGTCAGGGTTTTCCGTCAGCAAACGCATACCGTGGCTGATTGCGTTTCGTGTCGTTTCATTTCCTGCAACAACGAGGAGAATGAAGAACGAGCCGAACTCCTGGGCAGTGAGACGTTCACCATCGACCTCGGCGGCCATCATGGCACTTGTGATGTCATCTTTCGGATGAAGGCGGCGGCTCTCGCCGAGTTCTTGTGCATACGCAAAGATTTCCATGCCGACTGTGAGCAGGTCGTCATAGGACGTGATGAATTCCGGATCGCCGACGCCAAGAATCACGTTGGTCCAATGAAGGATTCGCTGTTCGTCTTCTTCTGGCACGCCCATCATGTCGCAGATCACTTGCAGGGGAAGGGGAGAAGCAACTTGTTCCACGAAGTCGCATGTGCGGTCGGGGAAGTTGTTCAACAAATTGTCGACAACTCGCGTTGCGCGAATCTTGACTTGATCTTCGACGCGCGAAATTTCACGTGGTCCAAAACCTTTTGCCACGATGCTGCGCAAGCGGAAGTGCTTCGGATCGTCCATTGCAATCATTGAGCCAAAGAACTCGTTGAGTTCAATCGGCAAGTCACCAATGTTTGA
>JBEAXB010000185.1:0-3201 GCA_041160045.1 Actinomycetota bacterium | reverse complement strand
TCAACGACCTGTTGATTCAGTACGCGAACCTCGCCCTCGCCAATGGCCCCCATTGCAAGCTCGTGCTGCCAAGGCACTCCCAGCTTGCGGATCAAAATCACATCGAGTGGTGCATTGATTTCCTTTGCCACCTCGAAGGCGACTGGTACGCCACCACGAGGCAAGCCAAGTACGACAACGTCTCCTGCCTTGAATCGATCAAGTGTTGCTGCAAGTTGACGACCTGCTTCAAGTCTGTTTGTAAACCTCATGACACGAAACGTAGTGACACGTTGTTGTCATGTAAACGCCTTGGGTGAAGAGGGTATGAATTGCCTTACCGAGGGCTATGGAGCAAGACGGGTGATCTGCCAACCAACAATCTTGCGTGTGTACAGAAATCGATCATGCAAACGATTGGGCTTTCCCTGCCAGAATTCGATGCTCTCGACGGACAAAGTAAAGCCACCCCAGTGCGGTGGACGCGGCACTTCAACATTGTTGAACCGAAGTTCCACATCGGAATACAACTGATCGAGTTTTGCTCTATCCGTAATCGGTTGCGATTGCGGTGAGGCCCATGCTCCGAGTTGTGATGCTCGCGGGCGAACTGCAAAATATGCATCGCTGATTGCGTCTTCTACTTTTGTGATGACGCCACGGATACGTACCTGGCGATGAAGATCAAGCCAGGCAAATGTGGCGGCTCCGCGTGGCTCGCCGGAAATCTGCATTCCCTTCACACTTTCGTGGTTTGTGTAGAACGTGATCCCCTGCTTGTCTATTGCTCGGGCGAGAACAACACGTGAGTCTGGGTGCCCGAGGGCATCGGCCGTGGAGAGAACCATCGCATTGGGTTCGGCCACTTTGGCCTCTTCTGCTTGGTGATACCAATGATTGAGTTGCACGATCGGATCAGCATTGAGATCAGCGATATCGAGACCCGCAGTCTCGTATTGAATGCGTCGGTCTTCGATACCCATTGTGTTTACTCCTTGGCAGTGATGTGTGTAGCGCCACGCATGTACGGAAGAAGCACATCAGGGATGCGCACACTTCCGTCTGGTTGGCGATGATTTTCACAAATGGCAGCCCACACACGTGGTACGGCAAGCGCCGAACCATTGAGTGTGTTGGCGATTTCGGTGCCTTTTTGACCAGTGCGCTTGAAGCGAATGTCGGCACGACGAGCTTGGTAGTCGGAAAACCACGAGACACTGCTCACTTCGAGCCATGCATCGCAACCAGGCGCATACACCTCGATGTCGTAACTGCGATGGTGACTGCCACCCATGTCGCCGGTACAGATTTCGATGATGCGATATGGAAGTTCAAGTGCTGCCATCAATGCTTCTGCCCGACCAACAAATTCGATTAGCAATTCTGGTGCATCTTCTGGGCGGGCAATTGCAAGGATCTCCACCTTGTCGAATTCGTGCGCACGCAACATGCCACGGGTATCGCGGCCAGCACTGCCTGCTTCACGGCGGTAACACGGCGAATATGCCATCAATCGCACAGGTAATTCGGCTTCGTCGAGAACCTCTCCGGCGTGCAAAGACGTGAGTGGAACTTCTGCAGTAGGAATGGCCCACAAGTCGTCGCGTTCGATTGCATAGGCATCATCGGCAAATTTTGGAAGATGACCAGTGGCTGTCAACGTTGCAGTGGTAACAAAACTTGGTGGGCGGATTTCTTCGAAGGCATCGGCATTTTTGTCGAGAGCAAACTGGCACAAAGCGCGAGCAAGTGTTGCACCTTGACCACGCTGCATGGTGAACATTGCACCAGCAATTTTTGTTGCGCGCTCGTTATCCAGAATGCCCAATTCCTTCGCTGTATCCCAGTGAGCGACACGCTGATGTGCGGCAAACGAAGCCGGCATGTTGATAGGACCCTTGATGATTGGGTTCTCGTGATCGCCCGCACCATCGGGTGACAGCGGATGAGGCAAATTGGGAATACGCAACATCACCTGGTGCAATGCATCTTCGACTGTTCCGAATTCGGTCTGCAGCACCCGTTCGCGCTCGCCATGGGCACGGCTGCGTTCCATGAGGACTTCAGCTTCATCGTTCTTCTTGTCGCGGCGAAGACCACCGACTTGCTTCGAGAGTTCGTTGACTTCGGCCCGGAGAGCATCGCGTTCGGAGGTGATTTCCCGCAGACGAGTGTCGAGGGTGACCGCCTCGTCTACTTGGGCTAAAACATCTGGCTTGCCGCGGCGAGCCAAGGCAGCCCTGACCCCATCGAGGTTGGTACGGAGAAGTCGGACATCAATCACAGAATATGAGTTTACCCGTCTGGGCTTTCATGCTCAGAGCCGTTTGTTCGTAAGGTATAGGTGTGTCGGTTGTTGTCGAGAATCTCACCGTGAAATACGGAGATCTGGTGGCGGTCAACAATGTCTCGTTTGAGGCACCGACTGGTGCTGTCACGGTCATTCTCGGGCCAAACGGTGCAGGCAAGACCAGCACGATTGAAGTGTGCGAAGGCTTTCGCACAGCAGCCTCTGGAAGTGCCCGTGTCCTTGGCCTCGACCCAGTTGCCGACCACAAAGCTCTCACCGAACGAATGGGTGTCATGTTGCAAGGCGGAGGCGTGTACCCCAGCGCTCGGGTTCGTGATGTGGTCGCTCATTTCTGCGCGTTGTACAACAAGGGCGTCAAGCCAGTGGAACTGATTGAGCGAGTTGGTCTGAGTTCTCGGGCAACAGGTACCTGGCGGCGATTATCGGGCGGCGAGCAGCAGCGTCTTTCACTGGCATTGGCTCTTGCTGCAGACCCCGAAGTGATTTTTCTCGATGAACCCACGTCAGGCGTCGACATCGATGGCCGCGACATCATCGGGGACATCATTCGTTCTTTGTCCGCGCGCGGCACAACCGTTGTACTTGCCTCGCACGACATGGCCGAGGCCGAGAAAGTTGCCACCCATGCTGTGTTGTTCACGGCCGGCAAAGTGATCGCCAGTGGCGAGATTTCTGCGTTGATCACGACACGACGACGGTTGCGCTTTACTTCGGCAGTGGGCCTCGTGACAGCTGATTTAGCAGTGGCCGTCAACAGCCCTGTGATGATGATCAGCGAGGGCGTGTATGAAGTGGCATCAGAACCGACGCCACAGTTGATGACACGAGTGACTCAGTGGCTGTCCGACAACAGCCAGCCTCTTCTGGGCATTGATATGGGCACCGAAAATCTCGAAGAGACCTACCGCCGA
>JBEAXB010000184.1:0-5091 GCA_041160045.1 Actinomycetota bacterium | reverse complement strand
GACACGTCACGGAATCGAGGAAACCCTCCCGCTCATCATTCGTAAGAACCCTCCCGAGGTGGAGGCCATCTTGAACACGAGCCGTGCGGTCGAGCACGATCTCATCGAGGCATTGCGCACCAAGACCACGGTGCCTGTCAGCCGCAGTTATGGCTACGAACTTGACCCTTCGCATTTCGGCGAGTCGGCAATGGTGCTCGAGCGTGCATCAGGCAATGGTCAAACATCTGCCTTGTTTAACGGTGGAGCAGACGAACATCAAACAGAAGACGTCATTCGTCATCTCTGTGAAGTGCTTGCTGAATTGCATTCAGTCGACATCTCATCCATCGACCCGAACGGTGCACTTGCAGACCCACGCGGTGTCGGCATTCGTGCAGACTCGTGGGACGAATACATGGACACCACGTTCGAGTACTACTTGCGTGAATACAAAACCATCAACTGGGACCCAGCGATGATGGTTCTTCTTGATTCGTTCCTCACGCTGCGACGCAATAAGCCACGCCCCATCAAATTGGCGATCGTGCACGGGGATTTCAACCCTGCCAACTTCTTGTATGAAAACAGTGCAGTCTCTGCACTCATCGACTGGGAGAACAGTCGCATCGGTGATCCACGCGAAGATCTTGGCTGGATGGTGCTCATGGACATTCTGAGCGCCACCAACGTGATGGATTATCCGAAGAAGGAAGGTGGCTTCCTTGCGTATTACAACAAGATCACTGGCAATGACATCACGCCCGAAGAAATTGGGTACTTCACACTCTTTGGCACGGCAAACATCGCAGTACCCGTGCACCAATCGGTCGCGCGTCGCATGAAGAAGGAGCATTTGTTGCTTCTTCCCCTGTATCTCACCCAATCAAGCATGCCCGCACTGCCCGCCATGGCGCAGTTGATGGGATACCCAGGAGCAACAGCATGAACACAGTTCCCACCATTGATGATCTTCTTGAGGGCTTCATTATTTCCCTCAATAACGAAATCATGCCGTTCCTCAACAACCCCAAGGCTGTTGCTACCGCGGCCATGATGCAATCGCTATTGCAAGAGGTGCGTCAGGTGCTTCCCATCTTCGATGTCACCATTGCGCAAGAGCACAACCAGATGACTCGCACCCTGCGCGATGTGGCCGCAGTGCTCGGTGATGCGACTGGCCCAGAAGCAGAGAACATCCGCAATCGTGCATCAACACTTGGCGCACAATCAGATGTTGCAATACCAACAGATCAGGCATCAGTGCGCACAGCTCACGCCGCGCTCGGCTATGCATTGCAGGACACCATTGCAGATCTCGACGTATTACAACGTGAAGGCAATACGAATGCCGATGCGGCACTCAATACGCTGCGTTCCTTCCTTATGCCAACCATCGTGAATCACGTCTCGGCTATCAGCGTGGGTGGAGGCATGGTCGGCCGTGGCTGACTAGCCTTTTCGAATGTCGAACAACAAAGCCGTCTTTCGCTCAGCTGCCAACTGCGAAACTGAATCCTGGCGCGATGCCGCCTCTGGTCATGTGGATTGGTGGACACTGTTCAGCGCCGACCGCACAGAAACGTCTGGCCTCACTGTTGGCGTTGCTGAAATCCCCGTTGGCGCACCACGGCCTCCTCGCGGCCACACACATGAACAAGCGGAGGTCTACTTCTTTCTCTCGGGCTCAGGCATTGTCGTCATCGACAACGAGTCAACACCGGTCACTACGGGCGACGCGGTCTTCATTCCGGGCAACATCGAACACATGGCCTTGAACACCGGCACCGAGCCACTTCGTCTCCTGTATTTCTTTGCCGCCGATTCCTTCACCGACATCGTTTACAAATTCCCCAGCGCATAGCTCGAGTCGCTTGCTTTCGATGGCGTGAATAGCCGCGTTTGGGTTTCACAGAAATGGAGATTGAGCACTTTCCCTTTTTCTTAGCCTTAATTGTTGACTTAGAAATCGCGCATTGCTTCAGAGTCTTGACTGATACCCGTGCAGAAACTTTTGCACCTGTTGAAACTTTCATTCCTGCCACAACAGCGAGAGTTCGTAATTTCATTGATTTACCCAGACGAATTCTCAGCAGCGATGCTACGGATTTCTGAATATTGCTGTTTGGTTGCACGCTCGTGGTTGTGGTCGTGGTCGTGGTCGTGGTCGTGGTTGACACGGGTAAAGGCGTCTCAGAATCAATTTCCGTTGTGCGGGGCGATGTCGAAGTTGTCTCCGGAAGAGTCGAGGTGGTGGTCGTTTGGAATTCCAATGATCTGCCTGTCACTGATGCTGTTCCGGTCGCATGGCCTGCCCGTGCAGCCTGGATTGTGGCAGAGCCGGATTGTTCCGATGCAAGACCTGTGACAACAAGCGTTTGGGTTTCGGTATCAACGGTTCCCTGTCCTGATGTCACGAGGTATGTATATCTGTTGTCAAAGTTGGTGATGACTGCGGTGAAGCCACCCGTTGTTCTTTGGACAGTCCCGAACGTTGGCGTGAGGGACGCACTGAGAGAAGCGCCGGTCACTGTTCCTGGGCTTGAAGATGTGCCATTGGCGGATGCTGTAACGGAGATCGATGATGTCTCACCTGGCTGCATCCCCAGAACCCGACCAATTCCCAATTCTTGCTCAAACCATTCGAATGTTTTTCCTGCAGCTGGGACGCATGTGTAGTCGAGCAAAGGGTCGTAACCGTCGATCACGAATTGAAATCCATCCACCTTTGACACAACCATCACGGCTGATGGTTGAGAGAGGGTGACTGCTGGTGCGGCTGTCGTCGTTGTAGTCGTGGATGTGGTGGATGTGGTCGAAGTAGTCGTCGTTGTGGTGACTCCCACTGCAATCTCCGTAGTCCCGCGTAACGAATTCGCTGAGCCGGGTTGAGGGAGTGTGAGATTTGCCGAGTTGGAGGAAAGGTCGGCAATCGTTCCTGGATTAACCTGCAGGGAATTACTTGCAAGATAATCCAGGTAGTCAGACGTGTCTCCTGACTGAACGACATACCGGAAGATCAGCGTGTCGGAATATGCCCCGCTCAGATACGTTGCAAACCTGTCGGTGGTTCCAGTTTCCAGTTGAAGTTGAGGAGACCCTGTTGCAATCACTCGTTCACTGAATCGAACTGCGATATCGATGGTGTTCCCGGCAAGCAAGCGACCAGAAAAATTCGGTGCCGACACGGAAGCGACTGTGGGTACGGTGACATCGCCTGTGGCCACGACGTATATGCGCTCTTCTGAGGATCTCGTATAGGAATAGGTGTTGTCGTTTTCCTCAACAACAATCGTGCAAATTCCGGTTCCGGTGAATGCAAGGTCGTACCTTCCCGGGTGACCGAAGGAACAATTGGATGAACCTGCGACAACAGTGAATGCAACAGTGAATGGGACGCCCGCCGAGACTGTTGCACCAACCGTGGTGATCACTGGGTCTCCGCCGTATTGAAAGACACGTGAGGTGGGTTGCGACAACGCAATTGTTCGGCCGGCGACAACCCGGAAACTCGAGCTCTCCTCAACTGCTTCGCTGAAGTTGTAGTCACCGTCTCGATTGACAGCCACCACACAGTTCCCAAGTGCCAAGGTTGTAATGACTCGTCCCTGAACCGAACACACTGACGACGAGAACGAAGGGATCGAGAAGACGTACGGACTTGTCCCACTTCCTCCGGAGGCTCCAACTGTGATGGTCTCGCCAAGATTTATTGCAGTGGTTGGCATGCCAGTGATTGATAACGCGCTCTGTGCGGAACGTGGAGTGACTGTGATTGTCTGCTGCACTTGTTGCGCGTCGAAGTAATTACTGTCGCCAGGTCGATTGAGGTTCAACGTGCACTCACCTACAGAGTGAAAAGACACAGCATCACCATCGATAGTTGACGAGATGGAACATATTGACGCGGAGACTTGATCCACGGTTACATTCGCTGCGGCACTTCCACTGCCTCCAGAGAATCCGACGTAATAGGGGCTTCCCCCCACATGATGATCCACTGGTGCATCCGAGGTGAAAACAAGCGGTTGTTGACTACCGCGCGTGGTCACAATGTTGATGTCGACGGTTCCAAACACGCCTGCTCCGTCGGTGGCTTTGACAACCGCTGCGGTTGTTCCGAGAAGAGTTGACGGTCCAACTGTGACGACACCGTTGGAAGCAATGGAGACACCGGTAATTGGTTGACCCGATGCATCTCCCACGCTCCATGTGTAGGTCGTCGGAACGCTTGGAGATGTTCCGTAGGCCAACTCTCGGTTACCTCCAGTGGCAGAAAAGGCGACCGTTGATGTTGATGCGCCGTACGAGTGATTAACCAATGCCTGTCCAGCAGATACTTTCGGTTTTTCAAGATAGAAGATGCTGACGGTGCCTGACCCACCTGCTGCTCCATTCACATTGTCGAAGTCCCGCTGTACAAAGCGAGAAGGGCCGCCGCCACCGCCTCCGCCGCCAAATCCATTGACTCCGGCCGTTGCGGTTCTCGCCAAGAAGCCGCCGCGACCACCCGCGGATTGATTAGCGGCTTCGTGATATGAACCCCAATTGAGACTGCTCCCGCCAAAGTCTGAGAATCCGCCATAGCAATAATCAGTGATCGAACCGCCACCACCAGCGCCGTACAAGTATCGTTCCGCCCCTTTGTCTATTGGTAAGGGACGTCCGCTAGCACCCATGGCACGGATTCTTTGATCCCCAACTGCGGGTGCTGCGTTGCTCATAGCACCGCCACCTCCTCCAGCGGCATATTCACATGCAGTGACTCGTGATCCGGGAGCTCCTTGTCCACCATTGCCTGGGAATGCGAGACCGCTATTCGAAGAAGCCCACGATCCGCCGCCACTTGCGACTGAAGTTCCAACATCTGACCCCACAGTGGGTGCGGAACCGCCACCACCGGCACCGCATGCGTCGTGGCCGGTGCAGTCAACACTGATTGCTGGGGCGGCCTTGCCTCCACCGCCGCCACCTCCACTTGCGCTCGCAATTGTTTTCCCCCCGCGGGAAAGAGACGAAGGTTCTCCGTTTCCGCCGTTACATGAGTTTGCACAGTTTGATGCAGGAGAAGTTCCGCCTACACCTACCGAGATGTCGTACGTGGTGCCACCC
>JBEAXB010000183.1:0-4288 GCA_041160045.1 Actinomycetota bacterium | reverse complement strand
ACCTCATGGACGAAGCGGCCAGCAAGCTGCGCATCGAGATTGATTCACTGCCCACCGAGATAGACATCGTGCAGCGGCGTATCTTGCAGTTGGAAATCGAAAGGGTCGCGCTTGAAAAAGAAACCGACTCTGCATCCATCGATCGTCTGAGTGCTTTGGTGGAGGAACTCTCTACCTTGCAAGCCGATGTCGATATCAAGAAGAGCCATTGGGAAGCTGAACGCGAAGCAATCTCTGCCATTCGCACGCTGAAGGAAGAACTCGAAGCACTTCGTTCAGCCGTCGAACGCGAAACGGATTTGACGAAGGCATCAGAAATGCAATACGGACGCATTCCCGAACTCGAGCGACGTATTCACGACGCCACGAATCACCTTGATCAACTACAACTCACCGTTCGCATGTTGAAAGAAGAAGTCGATGCTGAAGACATCGCCGAAGTTGTTTCGAAGTGGACTGGTGTCCCTGTCAGCAAGTTGCTCGAAGGCGAGATGCACACACTGGTGCACCTCGAAGAACAATTGCATCAACGCGTCATTGGCCAAGAAGCAGCGGTGACCGCTGTTGCAAACGCAATTCGTCGCAGCCGCGCCGGCCTCTCCGATCCGGACCGACCAATCGGTTCGTTTATGTTCCTCGGACCAACAGGTGTTGGCAAGACTGAACTTGCACGAGCGCTCGCCGGATATTTGTTCGACGATGAAAAAGCAATGGTGCGAATCGACATGGCCGAATACATGGAAAAGTTTTCCGTGAGTCGCCTCATCGGTGCCCCTCCCGGGTACGTGGGGTACGACGAAGGCGGACAACTCACCGAACTTGTACGACGTCGCCCATACAGCGTGGTGCTTCTCGACGAAATTGAAAAAGCACATCCCGATGTGTTCAACGTGTTGTTACAGGTACTCGACGATGGTCGCCTCACCGATGGCCAGGGCCGTACGGTGGACTTCACCAATGTGGTGTTAATCATGACCAGTAATCTTCCTGGTGAGCCGATTGATTACTTCCGACCTGAGTTCGTGAACCGCATCGATGAAATTGTGCGCTTCCGCTCGCTCACAGAGCCGCATCGACGAAATTGTGCGCTTCCGCTCCCTCACAGAGGACGACCTCAGCCACATTGTCGGAATTCAACTCGAGCACTTGGTGACGCGTATGGCCGAGCGACGCATCGCCCTGAACGTCACCCCAGCGGCCTGCACATGGCTCGCCACCCGTGGTTTCGACGAAGCATTTGGAGCCCGACCCCTCAAGCGCCTCATTCAGCGCGAAATTGCCGACCGGGCAGCCCTCATCATCCTTGAAGGGGGCGTTGGCGAGGATGGCACCATCAATGTGGACGTTGTTGACGGCGAACTGTCAGTCGTGGCCCTTAGCGGCCTTGCATAATCAGCTGTAACATGGAGGTTTCGTCTAAGGAGTTCCCGTATGTTCATGCCTAAAACCATCGCTGCTGTTGCTGTCGTTTCAATTTTTGGATTGACGTCCTGTTCTGGATCATCAAGCGATCCGAAAAACGACACGAGCACGACACTTCGGCAAAAAAATGGCAAACCGAAGCCTCCGCCATCGATCAAGCCAAAGGGAAGCTGAATTCCAAACGAGTTCAGTGATGATCCCATGCCGCGGAGTGCTCCGGCCCTGTATCGGCGTAGGATAACGAAATTGATTTTAGGAGTCTCAGTATGTTCAAGAACAAAGTCATCGCAGCCATTGCAGTCACATCGGTATTTGGTCTTGCTGCCTGCAGCGGGTCATCGTCTGATCCAAAAGAGGGTACGGCCACCACGCTTCTTCAGAAGAATGCTGCATTACCCCCTACGACTGTTCGCAGGACAGTGACGACGCCGATGCCACAACTGCCAGGGCGCACACCAACAACCGTTGCCATCAAAGTCACGACAACAGCACCGAAGACACAACTCCCAGCTCCGGGCACACCAACAACCGTTGCCATCAAGGTCACCACAACAGCACCGAAGACCGTTACGACCCCGATGCCACAACTTCCCGGAAAATAGTTCCCGGGAATTCTTCTGCATGACTAAATGCATGCAGAAGAATTGACAGAAGAAAGCGATGCCATGATTAGCAGAGGAACAGAACTTCGCAAGAAGCTTGTTGCTCTCGTCTTGGTGAGCACAATCGTCATGTCTGGTTGCTCCGGATCTGGTTCGTCAGGTCCGAAGGCACCAGCAGGTCCTGTTGCTTCAACTCTTCAAACTGCAACCGATGGTTGGTCGTTTCCCAACTTCCCGTCGTCGTCGTATCCCGAAGTCAACTTTGATGAATCAGACCTCGTTGCGATGTTTGGCTCGGGTGACAAAGTATGTGTTGGTGCAGTAGCAAATCCGTGTGTATTGACTGCAGAAGCATCGGCGTGGGCGCGAATGGTCAATCAGGCTCGCTCGTCCGGACATTGCGAAGGGCTCGTTGCTCTTGCTTCGTCGCGTTTCAACGGTAAAGAATCCCCTTCAACCGTTGAATTACCCACCCAGGGCGAAACATTGCACGCAATCATGCGTACGTTTGCCACGCAGTTCATTCCAGAAGTGCAAGCAGAAATTCAAAAATGGCTTGCATCGTCTCTCGATGACAAAGTCGATGCGCTGAAGACATCAATTGCGGCTGGAAAATTGGATTACACACTTGGTATGTACACCGCAGGCGGTGGGCACGCTCTTCTTCCGTATGCCATTGAGTACCCCGAAGAATCAAAGCCCCGCGTCATGTTGTACGACTCAAACTGGCCAGGAAAAAATCGGTATGTCGATATCGACTTGAAAGCAAAAACATGGCGTTTTTCATTCTCTGGTGAAGACCCCGAAACTGACCCGGATGTATGGACCGGTGGACCAGACGCCATGGACCTGACTCCTTTGACTGCGCGCGCTGGTACGTGTCCGTTCTGTGGCGGAGATGTCAAGGTTGCAAAGACCACAATGTTGATTCGTTCCAGCAATCTTGATTGGTCCGTCGAATCCAATGGCGAGACCGTGTCGCCGAGTCAACCAGGCTCGGGCGACGGACTTACTACTCGACCAGTCAAGGGTGGCCAACTCTTTAGCGCCACCGGCGAGAAATTGACGAAAGAGTCGTACGACTACGTTGTCGACATTCCGGAAGTTGTTGCGGATGAGAGCACCACAACGGTTGCATCGACGAGCAAGCGAAAAAGCAATCTGAAGTTCACAGGTGCAACCAGTGTGTACGCCATGATGCCATCAGGTATTGCTCAATTCACCACACCCGGCGAATCAGATGAACCAGTCGTGATGCAGGGCAGTTCCATTTCCGCCAGCGATCCGGGAATCAACATGACTCTTGCTTCGGGAAATCTTGTTGCAAACGCTTCGGGTTCTGCGGTGTCGTTGTCAATCGAAGGCAACACCATGGCAGTTGCCGTTACGACGGCTAATGGCCAAGTGGTGCAACAGGAAGTGTCTGCAGACAAGCCAACTCTGCAGATGAAGGCCGATCCATCGGGCGGAGGAATCACAGTTCTTGCCGCAACGTCTTCTGGTGTTGTTGAAAAAACCGAAGTGTCATCGACCGGACAAGAGACAAAATCTGTTGTCACGGAAAAATTGGAACTGAACGCGGTGGCAGCCGTTCTTCCACCTGAACTTGCTAGTAAAGAAAGCACGCTCCTTCCTTCGCTTGCCAACCGCGATATGGCAAACCCCAACTACAAAGTTGATGCTGCTTACTCTGCTCCAACAACAGTGCCGCAAAAGGAATCAAATAGTCAGGCTGCAGATACATCGACAACCATTGCAGCCTCACGTTCCACTCAGGCAAGCAAAAATGACTCGTCCGGTAATGAACCCACGAAGTCGTCTCCGACAACTGTCGCACCGAAGACCACCATCGGGAAATCATCGGGACCAACCGAGATTGATGCTGTCCGACCAACGCTTGGTCGCTTCTCCATCCCGGCTGTGACCTTTGGTGACGCTGCGTTCGAGGTGAAAGACCCCACATCAACCAGTTCGGCCGCATGGAAATTTGCATCGAGCAAGACCGATGTAGCCACCATCAACGCATTATCCGGAAAGGTCACGATTGTCGGCGCGGGGTCAACTGTCATCACTGCGTCGCAAGCGGCTATCAAAGGTTTCGAAGCCATCTCGGTCACTGCCACCTTGACTGTCAACAAAGACACTCCAACGATGGGTGCTTGGGTGGCAATGACCAAGTCCTATGGTGATGATCCCTTCGTCATAAAAGATCCCTCCAGCAATAGCAAAGGTGAAATCACCTTTGATACAAGTGACGATGATGT
>JBEAXB010000028.1:0-7420 GCA_041160045.1 Actinomycetota bacterium | reverse complement strand
TGTGCCGTCTCTGCTGTCCATGCACCTGCGTAGCCTGCTGCTTCTACTTCTTTGGCGCTCTGGGGCACCTGCGAAAGATTTGATCCGATTCCACCGTCAACCTTCATGGTCAACCTCCTGTTTGTTGGTCGCGCAGAAACTGCTCGACTTCGGCTGCTATTTCATCAACTGTAGGGATGACGCTCTCGTCTGGCTTCATTGTGCCCGAGGTGCCATGTTCGGCATCGTAGGCAACTTCCAGTTTTCCGAGCATTTCGCCGTGTTCTGGATTACCAGCGACCAGTTTGTCCAGGCGTTCGCGTTGCGTGCCTGCTTCGCGACGCAGGGCCGATGTATCAATCGTGAGGCCGGCTTCGAGACAGACTGCCTCGACAAGAGCGGCACTGGCTGCGGGATACGGCATTGTGGCGACGTAGTGGGGGATCTGGGCCCAGAGCCCGATGGCGGTGATACCGACATTGTTCATCGAGTGTTCGAGGATGGCTTCGACACCGGCTGGAACATCGATTGTTGTTTGAGACATTGCAAGTCGTGCGGCAACTGCAGCATCGGGCGACGTTGCAGAGAGGCCCACGGGGCGTGTGTGGGGTGCACCGAACGGGTAAGCACCCATGCCAATCATTTTTTCAACGCCTAATTGTTTGGCAAGCGCTGCAACCGTGTTCGAGAAATGACGCCATGCATTGTCGGGTTCTGGCCCAGTGAGAAGCAACACATCGCGACCATCGTCATCAGTGCCAACGCGCATCTCGGGGCACGACCACACGATGCGTGTGTTGACGCCTTCGCGCAATTCCATGATCGGTCGTCGCGCGCGGTAATCAATGAATGTGTCGCCGTCGAATTCAATGAGGTCGCGCGACGCGGTGGCATTGATCAGATGTTCCATTGCGCCAGCAGCAGCTCCGCTTGCATCAATCCATCCGGACATCATCACGATCAGTGTCGGAGAGACGAGCTCAGGCAATTCGCCATGAACAGTGAAGGGAAGGCCCCCCGAAATCATCGAATTCGCTCCAGGATTTCTGCTGCCATGGCTGTTGCGCTATCAACTTGCAATTTGAAAGGTTCAAGTTCGGCTGGGTCGCGCACACCGAGTGCTCCACCTAAGTAGCGGGCATAGACGCCTTCGATGATGCAAGCGAATTTCCAATAAGCGAATGCAACGTAGTAGTCGAGTTGTGAAATATCACGACCAGATACTTCGCCATAACGTGCAGCAAGTTCGGCACGATTCATAAAGCCATCAGCAGTACACACGGTGTTCGACCACGCACTTGCATTGTCGGTGGGGCCAGTCCAATACACCATGAGAAGCCCGAGATCAGCCAGCGGGTCACCCAGTGTGCAGATTTCCCAGTCGAGCACTGCAATCACGTTGCCCTGTGCATCGACCATGCAGTTGTCGAGGCGGTAGTCGCCATGCACGATTGTGGAAGCGGTCTGCTCGGGAATCTTTGATAGCAGTTCTTCGTACACGCTGTCGAGGAGCGGAAGGTCGCGAGTGCGCTGTTCGACAATGTTTCCGTGCCAGCGTTTGAGTTGGCGGGCGATGTACCCCTCGTGACGACCAAGATCGTCGAGTCCAACAGACTTCAAATCAACTGCATGAATCGCAGCCATGGTGTCGACAATCGATTCGCTTGCGCGACGACAGCCGGCTGGTCCAAGCACTGACTCTGATGTCGCCTTGTCACGAATGACGTACCCATCGACAAATGACATCACGTAAAAGGGAAGCTCGTTCACTGATTCGTCGGTGCACAAACCAAGCGCCGGGGCGACAGGAACATTGCTGTTGGCAAGACCAGCGATGATGCGATGTTCACGACTCATGTCGTGAGCACTAGCGAGGCGGTGGCCAAGAGGTGGGCGACGAAGCACGAACGAATG
Source organism: Actinomycetota bacterium (assembly GCA_041160045.1). Taxonomy (GTDB): domain Bacteria; phylum Actinomycetota; class Acidimicrobiia; order Acidimicrobiales; family Ilumatobacteraceae; genus UBA2093. Next base: position 5,527 of record JBEAXB010000028.1, on the reverse strand, counting down.
ACCGGCTGCATCGTCGACTTTGAAGGTGAGGTTCGAGTGTCCGCCTGCAATCTGGGTGTAGGCAAAGGGGGCGGTGGCTCCGGCAATGTTGGCGACAAGCCACCCCTCGACGTTCGAACTGATGCCATGCGGAAGACTCACCCCACAAAAACTACCTGTATCGTGCCCACATGGCGAAAGAAGCGACAGATGCATCATTTCAGACCGATGTCGTCGAGCGTTCCTACACGACGCCGATCATCGTCGATTTCTGGGCCCCATGGTGTGGACCATGCAAAACGCTGACACCCATCCTTGAGAGGGCTACTGACGCCACTGGTGGGCTAGTGGAACTCGTCAAGGTCAACATCGATGAGAACCCCGGTGTCACCGAGGCTTTTCACGTGCAATCCATCCCTGCGGTGTTTGTGATCAAGGATGGCAAAGTTGTCCACAACTTCACGGGTGGCCAGTCAGATCAATATGTCCAACAATTGGTGCAGGCGTTGTTGCCAGACCCGACACAGACAAAAATCTTGGATCTACTCGAACAGGGGACCGAAGAGTCCTTGCGTGATGCGGTGGCGTTGGCGCCTGGCAATGAAGATGCGGTGTGCACACTTGCCGATTTCCTGATTCGCGCAGGTAAGTCAGAAGAGGCACTCACATTGCTCGCACGATTGCCTGAAACTGACCGAGTGCGTCACCTCGGAGCCACTGCCCGTCTTGCGCTGAACCCAATCGACAATCTCGATACCGAACTCGATGCATTGCTGTTGCGTGTGAAGGACGACGAAGTTGCCCGCCAGGAATATCTCGACATCCTGGAAACCATGGGTGGAGCAGACCCGCGTACTGCCAAGTACCGAAAACTTCTGACAGCAAAACTTTTTTAGTTTTCCGTTTTCGATTTTCGGCGTCCACATGGAGCGCATGGATGCACTCAACGCGAACGTCATCAAACAACATCTCCGCCATTGGGTGGCGTTTGTTGGTGTTCGTCGCCTTGTTGTCGGCATAACAACGGGCCTCGTTTTTTCCTTTTCGGCGTGGTTGCTCGTGCGTCCATCGGCACCACTCGTTGAGTCGGTGGTGCCCATTGCGTCCGGTGTCGGCACTCAGGTGAGCTCTCCCTCAGTGCCGACACCGTTGACCGTGAAAGTTCATGTTGCAGGCGCCGTCGTACGGCCGGGGGTCTACGAATTGTCATCGGCTGCGCGAGTTGTTGATGCAGTCAAAGCTGCTGGTGGTGCATCGTCGCGAGCAGATCTCGAGCGCATCAATTTGGCGCAAACACTCGTCGATACCGAACAGGTATTCATTCCTTCACGTGTTTCGTCATCGCCAAAAGTGACAACATCTCCGCGTCTGAAGCCAGTGCGCACCACCGTTGCGCCATCACCTGGAGTCGCAGCCACTGCGCCAAACGCATCAATGCCCACAGGCACAGCATCAACCCGCGTCAACATCAACAGTGCAACATCAGATCAACTCGATGCACTTCCTGGGGTTGGCCCAGCGACAGCCAAAGCAATCATCAGTCATCGAACACGCAAAGGTCCGTTTTCAAAGGTGGAGGATCTGTTGAATGTCCCGGGAATTGGTCCTGCCAAGGTGGCGGCGTTGCGGGATTTTGTGACGGTGGGTTAGAACGCGCCGAGCGCAAGTGCACCAAGCAGTAATCCGCCCGCAGCACCGATCCACAAACCAAGTCCGACAAGAACGAACTCTTTCGCCCATTCGCGCCAGCCAACGACGGGGCGCTTTGTCACTCGGGCAGCCACGATCTGGCCAAGAAACCACCAGATGGTTCCACTGAGTGCGAGGGCAACGAAGAGACGTGTTGTGCCACCTGCGGCTGGCATACCAAGCAGTGGCATGACAGGAAGGGCCATCACCATCAACACGAACGACAATGCTCCACCGATTGGGCCAGACATTGCGGCTTTGATGACAACTCCGAGCAACCACAGTGCAACAGCCACTGCAATCGCAACGAACCCACCACGGCGTCGAATCGCACGACGGGTAGCAGAGACTCCACCAGGGATGATCGGCCAACCGTTGCGTGATGTGGCAGTGGGCGATGACATGGCTCAATCGTACGATGAAGCGCCGACCGAAGCGGGGCATCGTGTCTCGCCTTCAGTGGCGGCCACGATTTGTGCGCTCATGATGTGGGCAGCGACATTGGTGGGCGAGCACGTTCCCGCAGTGGGAGATGCGCGACGCCTCTTGGTGATTGTCGGGTTCATCGCTCTGGTGTATTGGTATCGCAGTCATCGATGGACGCTCAAGCCCTGGTTGTTGTTGGTTCTTGTCGCGTTGGGTGCAGCCGGAGGATCAGAGGCATGGAATAGCCCGAATCGGGCGATTGAAGGTGCGTGCAGTGGCGAAGCGCTTGTGCGCACGGACCCAACGTGGGTGGGTCGCGGGGTCGGAGTGGTGCTCGAGCTGCACTCCATCAGATACCGAGTGATTGCACACGGCACCGCAGGATCTCATCTTGCTCAACGACTTGCCGGAGAAAAGGTGCTGGTGCGTGGCCAATGTGGGCCAACGACCGGCACCTATGCCCGATACGACCGCATCACCCATGTGCTCGGACGAATGAATGTCGAATATGTCTCCGAAGAGTTCAGCGAAGGCAACGGAATGATCCGTGCTGCAAACCGGATGCGTCGGGCTTTGGTCGGAGGTGTTGTGTCGATGCAGCCAGAATTGCGTGCACTGTTCACGGGTCTGGTGATTGGAGATGATCGCGAGCAATCACGTGACATGATTGCCGAGTTTCGCAACAGTGGGTTGTCACACCTTTGTGCAGTGTCTGGCCAAAACGTTGCCTATCTGCTGGCTGTTCTTGCTCCATTGCTGCGGCGGTTACGGCCCGGTCCTCGGTTCATCGCCACAATCGGAATCATTGCGTGGTTCGTGGTTCTGACGCGCGGCGAACCGTCGGTATTGCGGGCTGCACTCATGGCCGGACTTGTGGCGATGAATGCAGCAACACGCAATTCGATGAATGCACGCATGGTTCTGGCATGCACAGTGATGATTCTTCTTGTCGTTGATCCGATGCTTGCATGGAGCGTTGGTTTTGCATTGTCTGTCGGTGCCACTGCTGGGCTTGCGTGGTTGTCGGCACGTCTGCAGCGCATCATTGGCGGGCGTGGCATTTTTGCCTCCACGTTGTCTGCACAAATCGGCACAATGCCGGTGTCGCTGCTCGTCTTCGGCTACGTCCCTGTGATTTCTCTGATTGCCAACCCACTCGCACTCACCGTTGCCGGTGGAGTGATGATGGTGGGGCTTCCATGTGCGCTGTTCGCCAGCATGTTCGTCTTTGTTGAGCCGATTGTCTCGATGGCGATGACCATTCCCGTGAAGTGGGTTGCGACAGTCGCCAGTGTCGCGTCGGCTCTTTCGCCAAAGGGGCTCGTGAATTTGGGTTTGTGGGTATTTGTTGCATGGTGGGTGTGGCGGCGGTTGTCACGTACTGATGTGAACCACGATTGTGGCAAGGTAGAGGGGTGAGCACGTATCTGATTTCCGGTGATGAAACGCTCATCAGTCTCGAACTCACTTCCTTGGTCGATCGGTTGGTGGGCGATGAAGACCGTTCGATGATGGTCGACAATTTCGATTGTGCGGACAGCACCTTCACCATTGGCTCGGTTGCCGATGCGCTCACCACGATGTCGTTGTTTATGCAGCGCAAAGTGGTGGTGGTGCGCCACCTCCAAGATCTGAATAGTGCCGATACCGACACCTTTGCGTCGGCAATCGATGCGTGTATCGAAGAAGTTGATCTGGTCGTGACCGCCACGGGGCGCTTGCCAAAGGTAATCACCGATGCGTTCAAGCGCATGAAAACCGAAACAATTGGTGCTGTCGTTGTCAGCAACCAGCGTGAGCGTCTCGAGTGGGTCGAATCTCGGCTCATCGAGGCAGGCTTTACCTACTCAGCCGATGCCACTCGCCTGATTGCCACGTGGTTCGGCGGAGACCACAGCCGAGTCGCAGGCCTGATTGCCACACTCACCTCGGCCTATGGCGAAGGGGCCAAATTGTCCCGGTCCGATATCGAGGTCTTTTTGGGAGATGCCGGCAAGGTGGCTCCGTGGGATCTGACCGATGCCATCGATGGCGGGGATGCAAACAAGGCCCTCGTGATGGTGCACCGCATGATGAATGCCGGAGATTCTCATCCGATGCAGATTCTGGCCCTGCTCGCCAACAGATACGCCCAGATGATGAAGATCGATGGGCGAGGGGTGCGGACGGCGGCAGATGCGGTTGCCATCCTCGGGGGTAAAGAGTTCACGGCCAAAAAGGTGCTCGAGCAGTATCAGCGTCTGGGCAGTGCCGGAATCTCTCGGGCTATCTCGCTCATTGCGACGGCCGACCTCGACTTGCGCGGCGGCAAAGACTGGGAGCCAGAACTTGTGATGGAAGTGCTTGTGGCGCGTCTGGCCAAACTCGGCGGAGCACCCGCGAAGCGTTCATTTGTAAACAAGCGTTAGACAAATAGACCGCTAGTCAGCGGTGAAGGAAAGACGAAAGGGGAATCGTTACTTGGCTGCGTTGAGCTGGCGCATGAGCCTGCTCTTACGACGTGCTGCTGCATTGGGATGAATGATTCCCTTTGCTGCTGCCATGTCGATGCGCTTCACCGCAAGACGAAGCGAAGCATCACCCTCAGGTGTGCCTGCTGTGGTCTGGGCGTTACGTACGCGTGTGCGCAATTCGCTCTTGACTGCTTTGTTGCGGTCGAAAGCTTTTGCGTTGGTAAGAATGCGCTTTTTTTGGCTCTTAATATTTGCCATGGCTGACAAGGTTATCGCGCCACACCTCTGTCACCAACCGCCCAGAGGTAGGCTTTCAATTGCTCATGGACCTTGCCAAAATTCGAAATTTCTCGATCATTGCCCACATTGATCACGGAAAGTCCACCCTTTCCGACCGCATTTTGGAACTCACTGGGGCAGTTCAGGCTCGTGACATGCGCGCGCAGTATCTCGACTCCATGGATTTGGAGCGGGAACGTGGCATCACCATCAAGGCGCAAAACGTGCGCGTGGGGTGGAAGGGCTATACCTATCACTTGATTGACACTCCAGGTCACGTCGACTTTGGGTACGAAGTAAGTCGCTCGCTCGCTGCTTGTGAAGGTGTGGTGCTCGTTGTCGATGCAGCTCAGGGCATCGAGGCACAAACTCTTGCCAACTGTTATCTCGCGCTCGAACACGACCTTGAAATTGTCGCTGCTCTCAACAAGATTGATCTTCCAGCCGCTGACCCCGATCGCTATGCAGCCGAGATTGAAAACATTCTTGGCATTCCTGCCAATCAAATTTTGCGCATCTCTGCAAAAACAGGAGAAGGTGTTCCCGAACTCCTCGATGCAATTGCCGAACGCATTCCGGCGCCTGTCGGTGATCCCGATGCGCCATTGCAGGCTCTGATCTTCGACTCACAGTTCGATCAATACCGAGGTGTTGTCTCGAGTGTTCGCGTCATGAACGGTCGCATGACTGGTGGAACTCGT
>JBEAXB010000182.1:0-3244 GCA_041160045.1 Actinomycetota bacterium | reverse complement strand
TGGTGGCACGTGCAAGGGAATCACAGAGCGAAGCCAGTTCTGCAAGTGTTGAATGAGTCGAATCAATTGTCGGTGTTTCTACGACGAAGTGCTCAGAAGAAATCGGCATGTGGTTGTGCAGTGTGGCGATGTTCAGGCGTGCGAGTCGTGTATCGGCGATGCGAAAGCACCGAGGCGTAGACCACCACACCATGACAAACGCGAGTACAACGACAAAGATAAATTCACTCATGAGGATCTTTTTGGTACAAGGGTTCGACATGGCCGGTGCTATCGATGCGCACAATGTCGACTATTTCACGTCTGCGAATCGCAGTGCGTTGCAGATGTATGACAGCACCGATTGCTCCATGAATGGTGCGCATAGCTTGCTCGTGTGTCCATTGCGGCGAATCCCGCAGCACCATTGCGGCGATGCGTTCGAGAGTGTCGGATGCACTTGTTGCGTGCACCGTTGACCAGCAACCACGATGACCCGACGACAATGCAAGCAACATGTCGACGACTTCGGCACCGCGCACTTCGCCCACCACCAGCCGATCGGGCCGGAGTCGCAACGACGCACGAACCAACGATTGCAGCGAGACTTCTCCTGCACCCTCAGAGTTCGGCGGCCGTGTTTGCAAACGAACGACATGAGAGTGAGCAAAGCGCAATTCCGCTGTGTCTTCCACGCACACAATGCGCTCGTTGGCTGCAAATGTTTGACTGACCGAAGAGATGAGCGATGTCTTGCCTGATGATGTTGCACCAGAGACAACAACGTTTATCCCAGCAGATACAAGGTCGCGCACGATTTCGGTGCACGCTGCAGGGCCAAAGGATGCAAGCGGCAGAATGCGCCGTGGAAATTTGCGAATCGAAATGACAGCTCCTGATACTGCGACGGGTGGAATCACGACGCAGGCTCGCGAACCATCGGCCAATCGGGCATCAAGAATCGGCGACAACAAGTCCAATCGCCGTCCTGATGCCCGAGAGATCCGTTCCAGGCTTAACGACACCTCGGCATGCGACAGTTGCCCGACATGGTGCAACCCGTTTGCATCTTCGACCCACACATGCTCTCCGTCCACGAGCATCACCTCATTGATGTCGGGATTATCGAGATGTTGTTGCAGTGGTCCGAGACCGTGACTCACTGCTCGGTTGATGCAGGAAAGAATGGACCCATCAGTTGTTCGGCACGTGACAACAGCAATCCGGCATCGACCGCACGACTGATGGGCGCCGAGTACGGAATCTCAGCCAGGATGGGAGAGCCGATGACATTGCCGACATCTTTGACTGTGAGAGCTCGTCCTTCTTCGCGAATCACAACAATGTTCGTTGGTCGACTCAGGGCAGTGGCACGACGCAGCGCGAGGTAACAGGGCTTGACCACCATGGTGACATCGGCCTTGGTGTTGCGTAGTTCATCGGGGAGGTAACCGGTGCCGGCATCGATGTTGACGTTCATTGGAAGTGTCGACATGGCAGCTGCAAGATCTGACCAACGCGGTTGCCCCTGTACGAAGCGGGCACCGCGATGCACAACAACAAGACCAGGACTCACGGGAGTACCTAGTTTGACGAGAGCTTCAGCATCGAGCGTGGAATCTTCTGCCAACCAATCATTGACTCCGGCAGTGGATGGCTCGGGGATTCCGACGACAGAGGGGATATCTCCGCACAGGTCGATGAGAACTGTGGGAAGGCCGCGTGATGCAGCGATGAGTGAAAAGGCTGTTGCAGTAACTGTGGTGCAGTTGCCGCCTTTTGATGACATGAAAATTGTGGACATGTGACCTCCTGTGGTGTGGAGGTGAATGTGTACGACCGAAAAGATTTACGGAACTAGAGACCGATCTCATTTTTCATGGCATCACCAGAAAGAAAGCGCGGCAGGTTTTCGATAAAGACGTCCTCGCTGCGGTGTGCCGACAACTCTGATGCGCCGGAACTGTGCGGGGTGATGATGACATTGTCCATCTCCCACAGAGGGGAATCTTCGGGAAGAGGCTCAGTGGCAAACACGTCGAGTGCAGCCCCGGCAATATGGCCAGAACGCAATGCGCCAATCAGTGCATCTTCATCCACAAGTTCTCCGCGACCAATATTGACGAAGTGGGCTCCTGGGACCATGTGGCCAAAGAGCTCGGCATTGAACAGCTGCGCGGTGTCGGGGGTGAGGGGAAGGGCAAGAACAACCCAGTCGGCCCGACCAAGTACGTTGTGCAACTCGCTGAAAGGGAAAGTGGGGCATGGCTCGTTGCCGGTGGGGGTGCGACGAATTCCCTCGACGGTCATGTTGAGAGCAACTCCGAGCCGGGCGATTTCCTCGCCAATCGGGCCCATGCCAATCACGGCGAGTCGTGAACCATCGAGCTCGACGAATGGGTGTCGTTGCCACTCGCGCTTGTTCTGGTGTTCGAACCAGGCGCGCACATTGCGACTGAGAGCCAGCATGTACAGGATTGCTGTTTGCGCAATGGGGGATGCGGCCGCGCCTGATGAGTTGGTGAGCCGCACGCCACGTTCCATGAGTTGAATGAAAAACGGACTGTCGACTCCGGCAGAAAATGTGTGCATCCATTTCAGGTTCGGTGCTTTGATGATGGAGAGCACCATGCCGCGAGAACGCTCGGGCCACAGGTCGCTCGAAAAGAAAGCAACGTTGATGGTGTCGAGGACATCGTCAGCGATCACTTCGTCACCTTCGTAGATGACTGGCGTGATACCGGGCACAATTGCGCGAATGTGATCGGCGTGGCGCGCCCACACGTTGTCGCTGATGAGCATCACGATGTCTTTACCTGCTGTGGCCATTGCTACAGACTAGAGAGACTGAGTTGCTTCGGCGGTACCGTTCTCTTGTGCGTTTCGTTCTCGGCTTGCTTTCCTTATTGCCATTGGCCCCGTCCCACATTGGCTCGGGCGACAGCGTTCAGCCGCGCAACACCGAATCCGTGATCCAGTCCGTGGTGCCGGCTCTTCCGGACGGTGTTCGTGTGGACATTGTCGGAGCTGACACTTTTGTACGTCTGCGCGTGACGAATCATTCGGTGGAAGTTCCGGGCTACGAAGGTGAGCCCTACTTACGTTTTGAAAAAAATGGCGAAGTGTTCATCAATGAAACGTCACCGACTACCGCGTTGAACAATGATCGCTTTGGCAACGTGGACATGAGTGCCTTCGTGGAAGGAGCCGCGACAAAGTGGCGCCGCATCGCCACGAATGGCACAGCAATGTGGCACGACCATCG
>JBEAXB010000181.1:0-3245 GCA_041160045.1 Actinomycetota bacterium | reverse complement strand
CAGGTTGCAGTACGTGAGGGCATCGCTCGAACCGGTCGCCCCATCACCAATGCGGCAGCCATCATGATTGTGGTGTTCATTGCCTTCGGAGTCACAGGACCAATTCCGCCGACCGAACTTGGGCTCACCCTCGCCGTTGCAGTATTCCTTGATGCCACCGTCATCCGAATGATGTTGATGCCCGCCATCATGGGTCTTCTCGATACAAAGGCCTGGTGGATTCCGAAGTGGATGGCCAAAGTCCTGCCAGAAGTGTCGTTCAGCCACTAATTTGACCGTTTCCAGTCCCGACTGGGCTTATTCATCGGGGCTGGATGTGGCGGTTTAGATAAGGTTTCCTTTGTGATTCTGTCTGACCGTGACCTCCGTAGCGAACTGGCCGCTGGCCGTATCATCATCGAACCATTCGATGAGGCGTGCGTGCAGCCGAGCAGTATCGACATCAAGGTGCACAACCTGTTTCGCGTATTCCGCAACCACACGGCCGGCATCATCGACGTGAAGAAGGACATGACCGACCTCACCGAACTGGTCGACATTCCACTTGACGGCGTTTTCATTCTTCACCCGGGTGAGTTTGTTCTTGGCTCGACTCTCGAGCGCGTTGCTGTGCCAAATGATTTGGTGGCACGTGTTGAAGGTAAGAGCTCGCTCGGCCGTCTTGGTTTGCTCATCCATTCGACCGCAGGTTTCATCGACGCTGGCTTTGATGGCCATGTCACCCTCGAGTTGGCAAACGTTGCCAACCTTCCGATCACGTTGTATCCCGGCATGAAGATTGGCCAGATCAGCTTTATGAAGATGACATCACCAGCCGAGAATCCGTACGGCTCTGGTGCCAAGGGTTCGAAGTATCAGGGACAGCGTGGCCCGACTCCGTCGCGCTACTTCGAGAATTTTCAATAATGAAGCCTGAAGAAATCAAGCAGTCAGCGAAATTGGAGCACGTGCTCTACGACATTCGTGGGCCGGTGCTTGAAGAAGCAAAGCGTCTTGAAGAACAAGGCCACCGCATCACCAAGCTGAACATTGGCAACCCTGCGCCATTTGGTTTCGAAGCACCGCCGGAAATTCTGGTCGACGTGATTCGCCATCTGCAAGAGTCTCAGGGTTACAGCGATTCGCAAGGTATTCGTTCGGCTCGCACAGCAGTCGTGCAGCACTACCAAACCCGTGGCATCGACATCACCGATCCTGACGATGTGTGGTTGGGCAACGGAGCAAGCGAACTGATTCAGATTGCATTGAACGCGCTTCTTGATGAAGGCGACGAAGTGCTCATTCCGGCGCCCGATTATCCGTTGTGGACAGCATCGGCAAGCCTCGCTGGCGGCAAGGCCATTCATTACTTGTGCAACGAAGACGATGGTTGGAATCCCGATCTCGACGATATTCGTTCGAAGATTTCGAAGAACACAAAAGCGATCGTTGTCATCAACCCGAACAACCCAACGGGTGCTGTGTACAGCCGCAAGATTCTCCGCGAAATTGCAGATCTTGCCGTTGAGCACAACCTCATCGTGTTTGCCGATGAGATCTACGACAAGATCTTGTACGACGAAGCAATACATCACACCTTTGCCGAAGTGGCACCTGATGTTTTCACGATTACCTTCAACGGTTTGTCGAAGGCGTATCGCCTCGCTGGCTTCCGTTCCGGTTGGATGATTGCCACCGGCCCGCGCAAGCATGCCGCCAGCTACATCGAAGGTATCAACATGCTCACCAACATGCGGTTGTGCCCGAATGTGCCTGCACAACACGCGATTCAAACTGCACTCGGTGGTCGCCAGAGCATTCAAGATCTGATTCTTCCTGGCGGTCGACTTCTTGCACAGCGTGATGCCGCAGTGACTGCATTGCGTGCAATCCCCGGTGTCTCTGTTGTTCAGCCAAAGGGCGCGTTGTACGTATTTCCGAAACTCGATCCAGAGATGTACCCGATCAAGGATGATCGTCGTTTCGTACTCGATTTCCTGCGCGCCGAACACGTACTTGTGGTGCAAGGAACTGGGTTCAACTGGCCAAGCACTGATCACCTGCGCATCGTCACGTTGCCATGGGCAAAAGACCTCACCGAATCAATCGGTCGTCTCGGCAATTTCTTGTCGACGTACGCGCCGCCCAAGGACTAGCGCTCGTCGTTTTCCCTCAAGGTTGGCTATTCGCCGACTGAACCCGCAAGTGGTGCTGACTGGTTGGCGAGATTGCGCTCACCGTTTTCCAGCGCATCGAGCAAGTGAATAGCGATGTCGGCAACTTTGACTTGGTCTTCTTCCTTGCCGGCACCCTTTACTCCGTCGTCGAGCATGATGTAACAGAATGGGCACGCAGTAGCGACACGGCTTGCGCCGGTGCTGATTGCTTCTTGTGCACGTTCGTCGTTCACCTTGGTACCGATGGTCTCTTCCATCCACATGCGCGCTCCGCCTGCGCCGCAGCACATGCCTTGCGTGCCGTTACGTGGCATTTCAACAATCTGTACGCCCTTGATGGAGCCAACAATTTTACGAGGTGCTGAGTACACATCGTTGTGGCGGCCGAGGTAGCACGAGTCGTGATACGTGATGCGATCTTCGAGAGATGCATTGCGAATATCGAGCTCACCTGTGTCGATGAGATGTTCGAGGAACTCGGAGTGGTGAACCACTTCGTAGTTGCCACCAAGTTGCGGATACTCGTTCTTCAATGTGTTGAAGCAATGCGGGCACTGCGTGATGATCTTGCGAACACCCATGCCATTCAGCATCTCGATGTTCGGTAATGCAAGCATCTGGAACAGGTACTCGTTACCGGAACGACGTGCAGAGTCACCCGTGCACATTTCGCTTGGTCCGAGAATCGCAACGTCGATATTGGCGCGCTCGAGGAGCTTGGCCATTGCCTGCGTAACTTTTTTATTCTTGTCGTCGAATGAACCGGCGCAACCAACCCAGTACAAGTACTCGTGGTTGAAGGCGGCACCCGGATCGACAACATCAACATTGAGGTCCTTTGCCCAATCGGCACGGTCGTTCTGGTTCATGCCCCATGGGTTGCCCTGGTTTTCCATGGCGCGGTAAGCGTTGCCAAGTTCAGCAGGGAAACTGCTCTCCATGAGTGTGAGGTAGCGACGCATGTCGAGAATCTTGTCGACGATTTCAATGTGGACGGGGCAGATTTCGTCACATGCTTTACATGTGGTGCATGCCCAGATTTCTTCCGATGTGATGCGCTCGAACAATGAGTTGGCATTGATCTTGATT
>JBEAXB010000180.1:0-4734 GCA_041160045.1 Actinomycetota bacterium | reverse complement strand
TGCCGTGAGTCACCTAAACACCCCTATGACATCGGGAAAGACTATGGATACTGTGAGCAACGTGAACACATCGCGACATCGCATTCGCAACACCGTCGCTGGCATTGCTGGCTCGGTATTCCTTGCCAGCTGTGCAACAGATGCACCGCAAGACACGTTCCAGCCGAAAGGCCCGAACTCGCAAATGATTCACAACCTCGACATGATTGTGTTTCCCATCGCCGGTGTTGTCGGTGTTCTTGTTACCGCTTTCGCTTGTCTTACTTTCTACAAGTACCGCGACAAGGGCCAGGCCATTCCAAGCCAGAGCCATGGCAAGCCAATTGTTGAAATTGTTCTCACAATCGTTCCCGCCCTGATTCTCAGTGTCGTCGGAGTGTTTACATTCCGCACCATCTTCGATCTTGCGGAAACAGCCGATACCGAGATGATCATCAATGTCACCGGTCAGCAGTGGTGGTGGGAATACGACTACCCCGCACAGAACGAATACGGCATCACGCAGCCAATCATTTCTTCTGGTCAATTGGTCATGCCTGTTGGCACCAAGGTGTTGTTGCGCGAAACCAGCCGCGACGTCATCCACTCGTACTGGATTCCAGCACTGAACGGTAAGAAGGACGCAGTTCCTGGACGCATTCACTTGTTGCGCCTCGAAGCCGACAAGCCCGGTATCTACGCGGGTCAGTGCACCGAGTTCTGTGGTCTGTCGCACGCAAACATGCGCATGGAAACAATCGCTTTGTCGAAGGAAGATTTCGCCAAGTGGGTTGCCAATCAGCAGAAGCCGTACACCTCGCCGGCAGACGGAACACTCGCTAAGGAAGGCGAGGGCGTATTCCTCAACCAGTGCATTCGTTGTCACCAGGTCAATGGTCTGAAAAAGGCTGACGGAACACCGGCAATCGCTGCGCCCGATGAGAACGTGTACTCAGGTGCCGCTCCGAACTTGACACACTTGATGACGCGCAACACTTTTGCTGGCGCCACCTTCGATCTTTTGTCGAAGAGCTGCCGCAAGGATGTGTGGGAATCAGCATCAGAAACTTTCGGCGCCAAGTATTTGTCGGGTGTTTCAGAAGATTGTCTTGACCAAAACCAGTTGCGCTCGTGGTTGCGCAATGCACCGGCCATGAAGCCGATGTATGCCGACCCGACAAAGCTTGAAGTATCCGGTGGAAAATATCGCGGCATGCCAAACCTTGGTCTGACCGAAGATGACATCGACAAACTCGTTGCCTACCTATTGACGCTGAAGTAATCGGAGAACACCATGGCGATTATCGAACGACCCACAACTGAATTGGCACCAACTGTTGTTGTAACGCCATCTCAGAGCCTTGGCGCTCTCAAGCGTCCAGTGGAAACCACTGGTTGGAAAGAATGGCTCGTCACAGTCGACCATAAGAAGATCGGCATCATGTACGGCGCGGTCGCGATGTTGTTCTTCATCGTTGGTGGTGTGGAGGCTCTCTTCATTCGTCTGCAACTGGCATTGCCAGACGGTCGAATCCTGAGTGCCGACAAGTACAACCAAATGTTCACGATGCACGCAACGACCATGGTGTTCTTGTTCGCCATGCCGATGGCTGCAGCGTTCGCTAACTATTTCTTGCCACTGCAAATCGGAGCACGCGACGTTGCCTTCCCACGTCTCAACGCTTTGTCATTCTGGTTGTTCCTTACCGGTGGTGTGATTCTGAACGCCTCATGGTTCCTTGGCGGAGCTGCCGATGGTGGTTGGTTCATGTATGCGCCCAACTCGGGCCCTGTTTTCTCGCCAAGTAATGGTGTCGACTTCTGGATCATTGGTCTGCAGATTGCAGGTATCGCATCCTTGATCGGCTCGATCAACCTCATTGTCACTGTGCTCAACATGCGAGCGCCTGGAATGACACTGATGAAGATGCCGGTATTCACCTGGATGATTCTCGTGGTGCAGTTCCTTCTCGTGTTCTCGCTTCCAGTGATCACCGTGGCTCTCGTGCTTCTGATGTTCCAACGCTCGTATGGCGCCACGTTCTTCGATGTGTCGCAAGGCGCAGATCCACTGCTATGGCAGCACTTGTTCTGGATCTTTGGTCACCCCGAGGTGTACGTGCTGATTTTGCCGGGATTCGGCATCATCTCTGAAGTTCTTCCGACCTTCTCGCGCAAGCCACTCTTCGGATATCCCTTCGTCGTGTTCTCGGGTGCATCAATTGGCCTCGTTGGTTTCGGCGTGTGGGCTCACCATATGTTCGCATCCGGACTCGGACCAGTGTCTGTTGCCGTGTTCTCCATTTCAACAATGGCGATCGCGATTCCTACTGGCGTCAAGATCTTCAACTGGCTTCTCACGATGTGGGGCGGCAAAATCTGGTTCAGCACAGCAATGAAATTTGCCGTCGGACTTGTGGTTCTGTTCACCATCGGCGGATTGTCCGGCGTGACGCACTCCGTTGCCCCTTCTGACACCCAGCAAACCGACACGTACTACATCGTTGCTCACTTCCATTACGTGTTGTTCGGTGGAATGGTGTTCGGACTCTTCTCAGGCTTCTACTACTGGTGGCCAAAAGTTTTCGGAAAGATGCTGAACGAAAAGCTCGGATCATGGAACTTCTGGTTCATGGTGATTGGTATGAACCTCACCTTTGGTCCGATGCACATCCTCGGTCTTCAAGGTCAGCCACGTCGTATGTACGTGTGGACCGAAGCTCGTGGAGGCAGTGGTCTTTTCACTTTCGGGTTCTGGAACATGGTCTCGTCTATCGGCTCGTTCATCTTGTCCGTCGGCATCTTGTTCTTCCTGATCAACATCGTGATCACAGCGCGCAAGGGCAAGCAGGCTCCTGCAGACCCGTGGGATGCACGTACCTTGGAATGGCTCACCACCAATCCGCCAAAGGCACATAACTTCGATCGCATTCCGGTTGTTCATCACCTCGATGAGTTCTTCCATCGCAAGTACGAAGAAGATCCCGCAACTCACACGATGACGCAAGTCGCTTCGGGCGAATCATTGATTCGTCTTGAGGAAGAGAATGCTGAAACGCACATTCACATGCCGTCTCCGTCGTACTGGCCGCTCGTGCTGGCAGTCGGTGTAGGAGTTCTTGGTCTCGGCGTCATCTACGGCACACCAGTCATGGTTGTTGGTGGACGTTCTTCTCGGAACATTTGGTTGGGTACTCGAGCCGTCAACTGCCGAAGCATCTGATTTTGAAACACCATCTGAAGATGGCCACACGAAGGAGATTGCTCCCCTTGTCTGATACAGCAACACACGCAACCGATCATGCATCGGAAGCAGGTCATCATTCATCAACCGGCTTGTCGAACAACAAGTTGGCCATGTGGCTGTTCCTTGGTTCCGAATGCCTTCTCTTCGGTGGTCTCATCTCCACGTACATGCTGTACCGCGGTCGTGTTTCAGACGGACCACACCCGTCGCAGATTTACGACATTCCTTTCACCTCGGTCAGCAGCTTTGTTCTTCTGATGTCATCGCTCACCATGGTGTTGGCAGTGACTTCTGCGCAACGCAAAGATGACTCCCGCACCACACTGTGGCTTACCGTGACCGCGCTTCTCGGAGCAACGTTTATTGGTGGCCAGGTGTACGAGTTCACCACGTTCTACCGCGAGGGCTTGGGCTTCACGACAAGTTTGTTCAGCTCCAGCTTCTATTCACTCACTGGGTTCCACGGTGTCCACGTTTCCGTAGGTGTCATCATGTTGCTCGCAACAACCGGCATCATCAAGAAGAACAAGGTGACCGGAGACAAGGCAGAAGTTGTTGAACTTGTCGGTTTGTACTGGCACTTCGTCGACATCGTATGGATTGTCATTTTCACACTCATCTACCTGATTCCATCCTGATCGAGAGCACATCATGAGCACTGCAACCGAAGCACATAACGAAGCACACGAGCACGGAATGTCCGATGCCGGCTATATCAAGATTGCCTTGATTCTTGCCGCCATCACCGCTCTCGAAGTGTCCACGTATTACGTCGACTTTGGTCCCTTGTTCATGCCGTCACTGATCATCATGATGGTGATCAAGTTCGTCATGGTCGCGTCGTACTTCATGCATTTGAAATTTGAGAGTCGCATCTTCAGCTTCCTGTTCTATACGGGCTTGGGACTCGCGCTCTTCGTCTATTTCGTTGCGCTCGCCACTTTCAAGTTCTTCATCGCGTAAGCGACGGGGCATCAGCGATGTTCATCGCAGCCATTGAACCCACTCTCAATGCCTCCCCGTGGAGGTACCAGCCTCACCCTGAAGTATGGATTCTCGTCATCGGCCTTGTCGCTGCATTCGTGTACGCAATCCGTGTTGTCGGACCAAAAGTTGCGCCGGCCGGCCAAGTAATTTCCCGTCGCCAGATTTGGCTCTTCAGTTTGATGATTCTTATTTTGTGGATTGCTTCTGACTGGCCCGTCCACGACATTGCAGAGGAGTATCTGTACTCGGTACACATGCTGCAGCATTACGCATTGTCTTTCATGGTGGCGCCATTGGCTCTTCTCGCCACCCCTGAATGGTTGTTTCGACTGCTCATCGGACAAGGACGTACCTACAAGGTCGTTCGCTTTCTGACTAACCCCGTCACGGCTGCAATCACCTACAACGCCGTGCTTCTGACGACCCACATCCCACAACTCGTGAATCGCAGTGCGGCCGGAGGTCCATTGCACTATTCGCTGCACGTGATTGTCGTTGTCAGTGCGCTCATGTTGTGGACT
>JBEAXB010000179.1:0-3251 GCA_041160045.1 Actinomycetota bacterium | reverse complement strand
TCGGCACCCATGAGGTGTTTTCAAAAATCACAAGATCGGGAGATGCGTACAACCGACGAAGATCCAGTTGACGCGACAACGAATCAATCAATCCGTTCGGGGCCTTGATCGGATTGGTTCGGGTGGATTGTCCGCCGTCAATGATTGGAACAACGATGAACCGCACCGACAATGGCGCAAGAAGGCGACCTGCGCGCGAGGTTTGTCCACGAACGATTCCGTACATTGCTGCGACCGCGTTGTCGCGCACTCGCGTCGGCGGTGTTTCCCACATCTCTTCCAATGTCGGCGCACTTCCGTTAACAACAGAATACGAAATACCCCAACCAAAATTAAGTGGAGCTGCCGGAAGCACTCTTGGGTCACCAATGAACAAGGTTCGATATTCTCCGCCACTTGTCGTGTCTGGCAACTGCGTCAAGAGTTGTGGCAGGGCGAGCGACGGCTGATTCCAGCGCCCATCGATTGAGTTGATCATCATCGGTGCAAGACCGACAACAAATGCAAGCGCGACAAGACCACTCAATGGCTGGCGCCAACCAAAACGCGCCCGGCGCAAATCAACAACAAGTGCGGTGCCCATTGCACCTGCGCACACAGCCATCCCGAACGCCACCAGAACAAGAAGGATTGCTGGTTCAGGAAAATGAATCGGCGACAATGCCGAGTCATCAAGGATTGCAAGCAAAAGACCGACCACCGCAAGGCTTGCGCCACGCATGACCCAACCAGCACGAACTCCGCGCACCAACAAAATTGCACCGATCACAACGACATACAACAACAGAGTCACTGTCGACAGTGTGAAACTACCGATATCGAACTGGGCCAAACCGAACAAGCCGATGTTTCGGCCGCCTTCAACTGGAACACCAGTCAGTGCTTCCCACCAGCCGCTACGAATATATGTGCCTGCCCACGGAAGGTTCATCAGAACTGCGGCAACCGTGGTGCCCGCGAGCACTGCCAACCAACGCACAGACCATTTGACAGCGATTCCTTGCACCGCTGAAACAACTGCGAAAACAACTGCAACAATTGGCAACACCACAACGATTGCTGGTTCAAACGCAAAGACAACTGCAGTCAACAAGGCGAGGCTCGCAAACCATTTGCGCCATCTCGATGCGACCACATTCACCATTGGCTCGCTGTCGCGACGATCGTCAAGATCCGCGTGACCAACAAGCATGCGAGACAGATGAATCATCCAAGGCAATGTCGCATAGAGAAGCAACGCGCCCCAGCGCCCAGAGGAAATAGCTGCATACGGAAGAGGAACAGCTGCATAACAAGCAACCGATGCGATTCGACCAGACCTCGTGCCAAGCACGGATGCAAACCGCCACATACCGAGCCAACCAGCAAGTGGCAAAACAGCAATCGACAATGTGTGAAACAGCCCGATGCGGCCGAGCGTAGAAATACTGCCGGCGGCGAGCACTGCAATGCCCGTGGGAAGTGCTGACACTTGACCAAAGCCGGCGCCCCACCAACCCGATGCATACGATGCAACCAATTCCCGAGTGGACGCAGTGATCGGCGCCATCTGGCCAACAGCAACTGCTCCATCTGTGAATATCGAACGTGTTCCGAGAAGAAATAGTCCGATCAACACACTCCACAGCACATAAGCGCTTCGAGGTGTCGCCTCTGTTTCGGCATCTGCTGCCTGTGCTTGTGCAAGGCCTGCTGTTTGCGCACGACGACGAAAAAAGGCAGTGACATAGGCACTGCCAGCCAACTGAAGGGCACGTACTTCATCACCATCGACTGCGCGGTGTTCAGCAAGTGCGCTACGCCGACTTCGAACATCTCCGAGCGCAAATGGCAATGCCCACACAGCCCGTACCTCAACGAGTGCTTGTCGGGCGCGTCCTGTCGCCGAAAGAATAGGTATTCGAGCAATCGTGAGCAGCCACAACTGCATGAAGGTGAACGGTAATTGCGCAATCGACGTGAGTGATGCGACCGTGCGAACGCGGGCAATTTCACCATCAAGAAACGAATCCTCTCGCACCACGTCATCCATGGCCCGAGTTGCATTTTCACGATGTCGACCAATTGCCGACGGAACAATCACCACTCGTCCTGCAGTGGCATGAATTCTCCAGCACAAGTCCACGTCGGCGCCAGTGACAGCAAGGTCGGGGTTGAATCCGCCGATTGTGCGAAACAGATCTGCTCGCACCAAGACACATGCACCCGACAGAGCAAATACGTCCTGCACTGCGTCATGCTGTTCCTGGTCGAGTTCGCCATCCTCTGCGATTGCAAGCGCCACACCGAACCTGTCGACGGCCATCCCGACACTTTGAATCATGGTGGGCTGATCCCAGTACACAAGCTTTGGTCCGACAGCGCCAGCATTCGACCGATATAACTCGTCAACAAGACGACTGATTGCATCGGGATTCAGGGCCACGTCGTCGTGCATGAAGCAAAAAAAGCCACTGTCGCCCTGCACCAGTTTCAAGACACTGTTGCACGCCGCCCCGTATCCGGGGTTTCCGCCAAGAAAGCGGACAACGGCTGCTGGCAACTCCGTCGCAACGATGTCGAGCACCTGGCGGGCACCTTCATCTTCTTCGTTGCCCGTGACAAGAATGAGGGACTGCAGCGAGGGGTAATCCTGTGTTGCGAGTCCACGAATGGACTCGGTCAGCCATTCACCCGTCTCATGAACGACCATGACGGCCACCACGGGGGGCAGGGAAGATACAACGTCAGGCTCTGTCACGCCCTTGCGAGGCTAGTGGGCGCCTCGGTAAGCCCCTAGGCAGTGGCTGTGCCCCAACAACAAAAGGACATTAGTGCTAGCAAAAGCAAGCACCATGGGTTATCATTGCATCATGAGCAAGTTCACCCTTCCCCACATCACCCTTCCCCATGTCTCTCTTCCTGGCTTCGACAAGCTTCCCAAAGTCGATCTTCCCCACATCAAGCTCCCGTCGCTTCATTCCATCGATCTCACATCAGTCGACCTCAGCCGTCTGAACCCAACCGCTGTGTTGCAGTCACCAGTTGTCAAGCAGGCCACCGATCTTGGTTACACCGCAGTTGGTTTTGCTGTTCTTGGCTTCCAGAAGCTCCAAGTCCGTCGTGTTGAGTTGCTTGATGCACTCAAGTCGCGCGGCAACACTGCTCAATAGAGTCAGTACCCATCGGTAGCCCACATTCGGGCCAACACAACTAGCCTTTCCCTTCGTGTCAGAAGGTCAGTCAGTGCAGCCGGCCTCAAAGGCTCCCCT
>JBEAXB010000178.1:0-3255 GCA_041160045.1 Actinomycetota bacterium | reverse complement strand
GGGTGGACGCAGTAGCTGGTACCGGTGCGGTCATTCGTGACACCCGCAAGACCACACCTGGTTTGCGTGCCCTTGAAAAATACGCCGTGCGTTGTGGTGGTGGACAAAACCACCGCATGAGCCTCAGCGATGCTGCCTTGGTTAAGGACAACCACATCGTCGCTGCTGGTGGCGTTGCCGAGGCATTTGCAAAGGTGCGCGAACTTGCAGCGACATTGCCTATCGAAATCGAAGTCGACACCATTGATCAGTTGCGGGTGGCATTGGCTGCCGGTGCAGACGTGGTGCTTCTCGACAACATGCCACCGACAGTTCTACGCGAAGCAGTTGCTGTGTCACAACAACACACAACCGCTACCGGACACGACGTGTTGCTGGAAGCAAGTGGTGGACTCACAATCGACACTGCAAAAGCAGTTGCTGAAACGGGTGTTCACTTCATCAGCGTCGGAGGCATCACGCACTCATCACCGATTCTTGATATCGGGCTTGATCTACAAACGATCGTTTAGTTGCGCTCGGCGAGCCATTGCTGCTCTGCCACGCCCATCGGCGTTGAACCAGGTGCATTGGTCATCGGCCACAACTCTTCAGAGATGCGTCGGTAATTGCCGCGCGAGCGGAGTTGGCCAAGAACGGCGTACAGCCCGAGGTTGATGCGCTGAATGAAAACGAACGACTTTGGAACAGTTGCATATTGCGCAATCGGAGAGGTGCGATCAAAGGTGTGCCGCACAATCGATGTTGCATACGTGGTCGACCATTCCATATCGCGTGATTCGCGCACCGGCTCGTAGAAGTGCGCGAAATAGTCGCCCGCTTCCTGGGTGGTGAATGGAGCATCGAGCTGCAGCATTCCGGCATCTTCAATCACGCGGCGATACTCGTCCATGTCGTGGTCGAGAACTGCGGCCTTGACCATCGATTGAAACATGTGCATTTCTTCCACGGTGAAATGCTTGATGAGACCGAAGTCGAGAAACGACACTTTGCCATCGCCATGAAAGATGTAGTTGCCCGGATGCGGGTCGCCATTGAAAGCACGAAAGCGATACAAACTGCGGAATACGAATCGAAAAATGGCTTCGCCAGCCATGTCGCGCTGTTCCTGCGACCATTCCAACACTTCGGCAAATGAATGACCCGCAACAAGCTCGGTCATCAGAATGCGGCCGGTGGAGAATTCATGGAACACCTCGGGCACGTGAATGAACGGGTGGCCCTTGTAGAAATCGATGAACATCTGCTGGTTGGCAGCTTCGCGCTTGTAATCAAGTTCTTCTCGCAAGCGATCCTTGATCTCGGCAACCATGTCTTCGGGGTTCAGGGATTTGAAACCAAATGCCAACATGGCACCGAGTAGGTCTGCAGTGCGCAGGTCTGCGTCGATTGCTTCGGCAACACCTGGGTATTGCACTTTGACGGCGACTGCTTGTTCGGTGCCATCAGCAAGACGAATGATGGCGCGATGTACCTGGCCGATAGATGCAGAAGCAATCGGCTCATCATCGAATTCGACGAAGATCTCAGACATGGGCTTGCCCAATTCACGTTCGAGTTCGATGCGCACGAGTTCCACGGCCATCGGCGGTGCATTTGATTGCAATTGGGAAAGAGCAAGACGCATGGGTTCGGGCAAACCATCATCGAGATAGCTGGCCATCTGGCCCACCTTCATCAGTGCGCCTTTCATGTTTCCGAGTTCGGTCGCTACTTGCTGTGCTGTTTTGAATTCGCGTGCTCGCGACAATTCTTCCTTGCGTTCTGCACCTGCAAACACTTTGCGTGCAGACGTACCTGCATGGGCGAGACCAATGCGGGCACCAAGGCGCGCAAGGCGGCTGTTACGACGCCACCGTGAACGAAGTTGTACGGCCGATTTCATGATGCTGCACCGGGGGCTACCGAGCGTGCGGATGCATTGTTGTGCACAGCAAGGCAGGCTTCGATGAGGAGCGGCACAAATTCGTCGGCACGGGCAAAGACTGCGTCGTGGTTGGCTTCAATTTGGTACACGTGTGCTCCTGGAATGGTGTCGGCAAGAACCTGCTGACGTCGCGGTGATACCACCTGATCTGCGGTGGTCATAATGACCGAGGTGGGGACATCGATGTCGGCGATCCAATCACGAGAGTCGTAATTGCCGAGACGTGAACCCGCCTCGAGAATATGACGCCACTCGTGACCAGAGACTTGTTGAGTGGCCCATGGCTCCCATGTCATTGTCTTGCGCGACAAGTACATACGATCGCTGATCGAGCGACGAACGGATGCAGGCAGGAAACGTGATGCAACACCGACACCGGTGAGCACCGAGAAAGCGACACGTTCTTGACGCGAGGATGCGAAATGAGCAGCTGTTGCTGCAAGCACCAAGCCACGCACGCGATGTTCGTGGCGTTTCCACATGAGTTGAGCAATCGTGCCGCCCATTGAATAGCCAACGGGAATGAACGTGCTGATGCCGAGTTGATCGGTGAGTGCCGCAACGTCGTCGGCACAATCAGAAAGGCGAAATGGTTCGTTCGAGCGAATACCGCGTCCGTGGCCGCGATGGTCGATGGCAATCACACGGAAGTGCTTGCCCAATTCTTCAAAGCACATGAACCAATTGAGATCTGCTGTTGCGGTCCAACCGTGCAACAAGACAACAGTGGGCGCGCCTGGTGGTCCGACCACTTCGCGATAGAACGTGGTCCCTCGACCCGGCAAGACAAGGTGATGCCCGATGGGCAGGACGGGAACGGAATTGTCGTTCAGTTGTCCACCTTCATGATCGTGACCGAAACGGTGGCACCGTTTTCCAACGTGACACTCACGTTGTCACCGGCGCGATGACCAAGCAATGCAGAACCGATGGGGGAGACAGGACTCATCACTTCGGCGCCTGCGCCTGTGCGACGTTCTTCGATGTGGCCAATGAGGTACACCTCGGCGTCGTCTTCGCTGTCACCTGCAAACACAATGGTGACGGTGGAAAGAACACCGATGTGGCCTTCGGCAGGAGCTGTGGCAAGTTCGGAATCTTCGAGAATGGACAGAAGAAGGTTCTTGCGGTCGTTGAACATTCCGTACTCGTCCTTGGCCGCGTGATAGTCGCCGTTTTCCTTCAGGTCGCCCATTTCACGGGCGCGACCAATCTTGTCGGCCACTTCGGGAAGGATGTTGTGCTCGAGGTGGGCGACTTCGGCTTCGAGTCGCGCGTATGTCTCCTTGGAAAGAAGGTGCTTTGCCATGCAATGAAGGCTACCTGTG
>JBEAXB010000177.1:0-3314 GCA_041160045.1 Actinomycetota bacterium | reverse complement strand
TTGTGTGTGTCCTTGGTGTGATCGTTATGCGTTGATGCTGCGGCCGGTGAGCGACATCACAGTTTCGCCGAACAATTCGGAGAGACTTGGATGGGGCTGGATGAAGTGTGCGATTTCGTCGACGGTGGCTTCCCAGTTGACGGCGAGATATCCGCCAGCCAATTGTTCGGTGACCCATGGGCCAACCATGTGCACACCAAGTACTTGGCCTGCAGTGCCATCGGCATTTTTCTTGGCGATGATTTTTACAAGGCCGTCTGTTTCGCCGATGATCATTGCACGACTGTTCGAACGGAACTGATGCTTGGCAACAACAACGTCGTATCCGGCAGCCTTTGCTGCTTCTTCGCCTGGGCCCGCCCATGCAACTTCCGGACTGCAATAAATCGCCCATGGAACGCGGTCGTAATCAACCGGGATGGCAGTCTCGCCAAGAACCTGCTTGACGACAAGAATTGCTTCGGCGTAAGCAACGTGTGCAAGTTGCGGCGTGTTGATGAGGTCACCCACTGCATACACATTGGCAACAGACGTGCGGCAATACGCATCCACATCGACAAAGCCACGATCAGAGACCGCTACTTTTGTGTTTCCGAGACCAAGTTGATCGGTGAATGGACGACGTCCGACAGACACGATGACCGCATCGACTTCGAGAGTTTCGCCTTCACCAAATGAAACGACGGTGGACCCGCTACCGGTTGGCTTGTGCCCGGTGACTGCAACACCGGTCTTGATGCTGATTTTCTTCTTTTGGAAGGAACGAACTACGACATTTGCGAGGTCGGCATCGAGGCCGGGAAGAATCTTTGGCAATCCTTCAAGAATCGTGACTTCTGCACCGAGGTCGGCAAAGGTGGATGCAAATTCGCAACCAATTGCTCCGCCACCAATCACCGCAATGCGTGCAGGAATGCGATCGAGCATGAGAACTTCGTCTGATGTCATGACCGGACCACTTGGTTCGAAGCCAGGAATTACACGAGGCACACTGCCTGCAGCCAACACAACATTGCGTCCGTGCAATTGGGTGACAGTGCCATCGTCTGCAGTAACAGTGACCGAGTTGTCTCCGTTTAGTGCGCCAACACCGAGGAGGTAGGTGACCTTCTTGGCCTTCGTCAAACCAGTGAGGCCCTTGACCAAACCATCAACAATTTTCTGCTTGCGTGCTTGTGCAACGGCAAAGTCGGTTGCACCGAGCGTGGCTTCAATTCCGAACTCAGCTGCGTGTTGAACATGACGACGTGCGGCTGCTGTTTCGAGAAATGCTTTTGCGGGGATGCAACCACGGTTCAGACATGTGCCACCGATGGTGTCTTTTTCGACGAGTGCCACGGATAGTCCGGCTGATGCGCCGTAGAAAGCAGACGCGTATCCTCCGGGACCGCCTCCGACGACGACGAGATCGAATTGGTCGGCCATGAGAACCATCTCCCTATCAATGTGGATACGACGCTGTATCCGCCCTTAACGGTAGCCGTTCGGACTACGGAGCCCACTGAGATTGAGCACCGGCCCGCAGATATGCGACCGTGACCGATCCGGTGGTGACGGGAAATGCGACAACGCATTTCACCGGTACGCCAACAGATGTGGTGTCGCAGGGCACACCTTTTGAGACAGAACTCTTTGGCAGTGGCGACAGCACCACCCCATCGGCCAGGACTCGCCAGCCTTCGCCCGCATCGGCATCTTCCACGCCCACCATGGAAACGGTGACAAATGTGCCAGTTTCTGCCTGCTCAACTGCATCGACCGAAACAGTCATATCGGCAAGAGTTTGACTGGTTCGCAACGGGAAAACCTCGGCACGTGCGTCCTCTCGAGCCACTTGAAACAGCTTTGTTCCCCCGGCCAAGACAATGGCAAGTCCACAAAAGATGGCAGCGAGGATGAGTTTGCGAGTGCTCATGAGATTCCAAGGCTACGCCCGCAATCGCGGAACAATATGAACCCCATGGCGGTTGACTGATGGCATATGAAGATTCTCATCACCGGAGCCTCTGGCCTCATTGGTCAAGCACTCACCACCAGCCTCAAAGCAGCGGGCCACACCACGGTTGCCGCAGTGCGTCGCGAACCTCGCCGCAACGACGAAGTGCAATGGAACCCGAAGACCGGAGTCATGTCAGCATCAGCATTCGATGGCGTCGACGCCGTGGTGCATTTGGCAGGCGCCGGAATCGGCGACAAGCGTTGGACCGATGCCTACAAAATGGAAATTCTCGAGAGCCGCACACTTGGTACTGCACTGCTTGCAAACACAATGGCATCGCTCGACAAAAAACCACAGGTGTTCCTGTCGGGTTCGGCAATCGGCATCTACGGCGTTCGCGATGACACCGAGTTGAGCGAAAAAGCCACCATTGGTACCGGCTTTCTTGCAGACGTGTGTCGTGACTGGGAAGCAGCCGCAGCGCCAGCACAAGCCGCGGGTATCCGCACGGTGCTGTTGCGCACCGGAATCGTGTTGTCGTCGAAGGGTGGTGCACTCAAGAAGCAATTGCCGTTGTTCAAACTCGGTCTTGGTGGTCGCTTCGGCAATGGCAAGCAGTGGCAAAGCTGGATCTCAATCACCGATGAAGTGAATGCAATCATCCACTTGCTTTCATCCACACTGTCTGGTCCAGTCAATCTCACTGCACCAACGCCGGTCACCAATGCCGAGTTCACCAGCACTCTCGCCTCGGTCGTGTCACGTCCCGCGCTCATTCCCATCCCATCGTTCGGACCAAAGCTTCTTCTCGGTGGAGAACTCGCCAATGCTCTCCTTTTCACCGGACAACGCGTGACCCCGAATGCATTGCTTGCAGATGGCTTCACCTTTGCGCACCCCACACTTGAAACTGCGTTGCGCGACCTGCTCAAGAAGTGAACGACACAGCAGTCCCCTCTTCAACTGACGTAGTCATTGTCGGTGCCGGCCTAGCTGGGCTTGTTGCTGCTCGTGTTCTCGAACAGCAGGGCATTTCATGTGTGTTGCTCGAAGCATCAGATGATGTGGGTGGCCGCGTGCGCAGTGACGAACTCGATGGCTTCATTCTTGATCGGGGATTTCAGGTTCTGCTGACTGCGTACCCAGAGATTCACCGCCACCTCGATATTCCGGCACTCGACTTTCGGGCATTCGAACCAGGTGCACTTGTTTGGCGTGAAGGAAAGGGCACCGTTGTTGGCGATCCGTTCCGCCGTCCCAAAACACTCATGTCCACTGCCTTTGCACCAATTGGCACACTGCAGGACAAACTGCGCATTGCATGGTTGCGTGCCCGCCTCAAGGCAGCAAATCCTCAAGATCTCATGCGCGGCAC
>JBEAXB010000176.1:0-3514 GCA_041160045.1 Actinomycetota bacterium | reverse complement strand
GCTCAAAGTGGCTCTCCACGGCCCCCACCAACGCGCCGCCACCAATTGCGTTAACGACACAAGTTCGGGCTCGACACCGACGCCAGAAACCGACACCAATGGTGCAAGTCGATCAAGAGAAAGAGAAGTATCTCCGTGTGAGCCGTAGGGACCACACGAAACGATCCAGCCAGAAACCCGGCGGCCATTCAAATTGATAGGAACGACGTAGTCGAACACTTTGTCGATACCCGACACATCGGGAACAACCGATGCAACGAGTGGCGGCTGATTGCTCAGAGCTTGACAGCGGCCTTGAAGTCGGAGAGACGAGACAATGCTTCCCAAGTGAACTCTGGTTCTGGACGACCGAAGTGTCCGTATGCAGCGGTCTTTGAGTAGATCGGACGCTTGAGATCAAGGTCGCGAACGATTGCTGCAGGGCGAAGGTCGAATACGTCACGCACTGCCTGCTCGATTGATTCTTCGCTCACGTTGTTCGTACCGAATGTTTCGACAAGGATGCTGATCGGTTGTGCCATACCGATTGCGTATGCAACCTGTACTTCACACTTCTCGGCTGCACCACTGGCAACAACATGCTTGGCAACCCAACGTGCTGCATAGGCAGCTGAACGGTCGACCTTCGATGGGTCCTTGCCAGAGAATGCTCCACCACCGTGACGACCCATACCACCGTATGTGTCGACGATGATCTTGCGACCGGTGAGACCAGTGTCTGCATGAGGCCCACCGAGAACAAACTTGCCTGTTGGGTTGATGTAGATCGCAGGATTGTCATCCTGGAATGCGGCAGGAATGATTGGCATGATCACTTGCTCGATGAGGTCGGGACGAATCTCGGTCTCACGGCTCACGCCATCACGGTGCTGGGTCGAGATCAGAACTGTCGACAAGCGCACTGGACGACCATCGACATATTCGAAAGTCACCTGGGTCTTGCCGTCGGGACGTAGGTACGGGATCAGCCCAGATTTGCGAACTTCGGTGAGGCGTTCTGCCAAACGATGAGCCAACCAAATCGGAAGAGGCATGAGGTCTGGCGTGTCGTTGCACGCATATCCGAACATCATTCCCTGGTCGCCAGCACCCTGGCTGTTGAGGACGTCTTCGCCGCTCTGGCCGCTACGACGCTCTTCGCTGATGTCGACACCTTGTGCGATGTCGGGGCTCTGCGCATCGAGTGCAACGACAACACCACAGGTGTTGCCATCGAAACCGTATGCAGCATCGTCGTAACCGATGCGCTTGATTGCTTCGCGAGCAATCGCCGGGATGTCGACGTATGCATCGGTGGTGATTTCACCAGAGACAACACACAGACCAGTGGTGAGCAATGTCTCACATGCAACACGGCTGTTTGGGTCGATCGTTAACAGTGCATCAAGCACCGAGTCGGACACTTGGTCCGCCATCTTGTCCGGGTGACCCTCGGTCACGCTCTCAGACGTAAACGTGAAATTCCTCACGATGACTCCTTCTATTGCGGCCGATTGGCCGACCGCATCCTTGCCACGCTATCTAATACAGCGGTAGCGATGCTGTGTTTGTCGACAAGACCCACTTCGGTGGTGGTTCCGTCGGCCGTCAAAATGGTCACCGCATTGGTGTCGTGACCAAAACCCACCCCGGGAGCGGCCACATCATTTGCCACAATCAGGTCGAGATTCTTGCGCTGCAGCTTGCCTCGAGCGTTATCCACAAGGTCGCTTGTCTCAGCGGCAAAACCAACAAGGGTCTGACCAGCAGGTTTGTTTGCGCCAAGAGCAGCCAAAATATCGGGTGTCGGCTCGAGCACAATCTGGGGAATCCCCTGATCTTTCTTGATTTTTCCTGCGGCAGATTGCACGGGGCGGAAATCAGCCACGGCTGCAGTCATCACTACAACGTCAGATTGTGGCGCGCACGCATTCACTGCATTCAGCATCTGTTCGGCAGTTTCGACGGGAATCACGGTGATCCCAGACAAGGTGGCGCGATCAACAGTGCTGACAAGGGTGACAGTTGCGCCACGCTTCAGTGCTTCTTCGGCAATCGCGTATCCCTGCTTGCCGCTTGATCGGTTGGCGATCACGCGAACAGCATCGATTGGCTCGCGTGTTCCGCCTGCAGTAACAAGAACGGAAAGCCCCGACATATCTTTCCCACGACCAGACAACACATTGTCGATGGTGGACACGATGGTCTCTACGTCAGCAAGACGACCCGTGCCGATGTCTCCACCGGCAAGACGTCCCGCTTGTGGCTCGACAATCACCACACCGCGACGACGAAGCAGTGCAATATTGTCGATCACTGCTGGGTGTTCCCACATCTCGGTATGCATGGCTGGACACAGAACCACCGGAGCACGCGTTGCAATCAATGTTGCTGTCAGCAAATCGTGGGACATACCCATCGCGTATGCCGCAATCACGCGGGCAGTTGCAGGCGCCACAACGATGACATCAGCATTTTGACCAAGACGAGTGTGTGGAATCGGAGACGAATCATCCCACAGGCTCGTGTGCACCGGCTCGGATGCAAGAGCGGAGAAGGTGACAGGGCCGATGAATCGGTGCGCGTCGTCGGTGAGAATTGGGGCAACGTGCGCGCCTGCATCGACAAGGCGACGACAGACTTCCACGGCTTTGTATGCGGCTATTCCACCAGATACACCAAGAACAATGTTGCGTCCGCGAACTGATTCCATAATTATGAGATTGAAAGAACGCGGGAAGGACCCGAGTGATTACTCGGCGTCGGCCTCTGCGGCATCGACATTGTCGTCGCCTTCAATTTCGCCAAATGCTGCGGCAGCTTCCGCTTCCATCTCGTCGTATGGCAAACGGTCGACGCGGACAATCTTGTCGGCAGCGATTTCTTCGAATGCGATGGACAGTGGCTTGCGAGCAACTGAAGAAACCTGCGGAGGAACCATGTGTCCGAGACCTTCACCCAATTGGTTGAAGTACGAGTTGATTTGACGGGCGCGGTACGACGCGAGTGTCACGAGGCTGAACTTGGAGTCGACGCGGTCGAGCAAACCCTCAATGTGTGGATGAATCATGGAGTCGTTCTGACGGGACATGTTGGACCTCCGAAGTCGCTCATAGGTTATCGGCGGGCACTCCGTGCTGCACCGATAATGCCCTGAATCTCTGCCACGGCACGCTCTAAATCGTCATTAATGATGACAACGTCGGCTCTCTGCGCCCCTTCGCGCTCCTCATCATCGGCTTTCTGCAGGCGTTCGACAACATGATGCTCTGGGTCACCTCGACCCTGGAGGCGTCGCTGCTGCTCTTCGCGCGATGGCGGACGGACAAAAACAAGGATTGCCTCGGGATGGGCCAACTTGACCTGTTCGGCACCATGCAATTCGATTTCGAGCACGATGTCGAGGCCCGAATCCATTTGTGGGCGAGGTGACCCGTAGAAGTTTCCGAGGAACTCGGTCCACTCGAGGAAACCATTTGATGTGATGTTCTGCTCGAATTCTTCACGAGTGACGAACACGTACGCATCATCTGGC
>JBEAXB010000175.1:0-3337 GCA_041160045.1 Actinomycetota bacterium | reverse complement strand
GTTGCATCGCCACCCAGTGCTTCAACAATGGTCACGTAATCGAACTGCATGAGACCAGCCCACGAATGCTTGATGTCGCCAGGTTCATCGGGAAGATCATCATCACGCAACACATCGACATAACGTACGCCGGTTTCCTTGCCGATTTGCTCGAGAACTGGCGATGGGAATACTTCGCTGCCAAATACTGCTTTGATGCCTTCGGATTTCACCTGCTCGATGAGAGCTGCAATGTCTTGCGGCGACGGCTCTTCGAATGATTGCGGCTGTACAGCACCAACGACTTCGTAACCGTAATGCACAGCAAAATAGGCATACGCGTCGTGATACGTGAGCAATTTACGATCATTGACTGGAATTGTCTCGGTTCCTGTCTTCATCGCATTGTCAAGAGCAATCACCACGTTAGAGACAGCCGCATAGTTGGCATCGTACGTCTCTGTATTGGCTGGGTCTGCGTTGACAAGAACATCACGAATGAGAGTCACATAGGCCAGCACCATTGGTGGGTTGGTCCACAAGTGTGGGTTTGGCTTGCCGGCTTCCTTCGGAAAGGAGAAGTCGTACAACCAACCGGCCTTTGGCAATGTTGCCGTACCAAGCTCGCAAATGACTGCGTTCTTTGCATTGGCGTCGGCCAATGCACGGGTCGGATCTTCGAGCGCCAAACCGTTCACAAAAATAATGTCGGCTTGTTCCAAGGTGGCTGCTGCACTTGGTGGCGGTTCGAACGTGTGCGAATTTGTGCCCTCAGGAACAAGACCCTGAACAGATGGACCTGCAGTGCCAGCAACGAGGGAAACAAGGTTGGTGATCGGGGCCACGGTGGCCACGATGCGCAATGCGCGACCAGTGACCTTCTTGCCCGCAAGGCACGCATCGGATGCTGCGCGTGCACCGGCATCAGGAGTAGAGGTATCGGCAAGATTGTCTGAGCCGAGATCATCGGTTGGCTGTTCCACCGTGACGGATGTCGACTTTTCAGACGAGCAGGCGGTGAGCCCAAGAGCAAGGACAGCAAGAGGTGCCAGAACAATACGAGAACGCATTTGGTCAGGTTACTTGGCGTTAGGCGCCCTTCATTGATAAATCAGCGAGGTGTGACCGACAACGTGAACGACCGCACAGCACGAGCAAAGATATTGGCTTCAACATCGGGTTCAGTAATCACTTCCAGCTTGGTTGCCCGCGCCGATAGTTCACGGAACACCGTGGTGAGAACCAATCGAGCCAGGTTTGCACCAACACACAAATGGGTTCCGAAACCGAACGATAGGTGTGGGTTCGGCGACCGATGAATATCGAAGGCGAAGGGATTCGTAAACACTGCCTCATCACGGTTGGCCGACGGATACAACATGATCACACGGTCACCAGCAGCAATCGCCTGACCGCCGACAACATCGTCGGCAACAGCCGTGCGAAAGAAATTATTGAGCGGAGTCACCCAACGCAACACTTCTTCGACTGCGGAATCAACGAGCGCCGGGTTGGCTGCCATTTCTTCCCACTGATCTTGATGATCACAGAACGCACGCAGGCCATGACTGATTGCAGTACGCGTTGTCTCTGCACCACCGGCGATGAACAAGCCAACTTCGTGAACAATTGATTCGAGTGGCAACTTTTCGCCATCGATCTCTGCGTTCGCCCAAATCGACATGAAATCATCACGGGGACATGCGCTCACTTCGGCCAGGATCGGCTGCATCGCTACATAAAACTCAACGTTCGCATTGAAGAGTTCGCTCATTACTTTTTCATCGCGCTCGCGCATGTCGGTGCGCATCAGGCGCTCGCTCCATGATTTGAGCTCGGGCCACATCTCTTCAGGAAAACCGAGAAGACGTGTTGTGAGGCGCGCTGGAAGTTGAGCGGCAATCAGGTCGATGACATCGAACTCGCCTTGCTCGACAGCGTCAGCAACCAACTCAGCAACAAGGGTCTCAATCTCTGCCGTTCGCTTCTCCACCGCGGATCGCGTGAGTTGCGGCTGTACCAGCATCCGCTGTTGACGATGACGCGGATCATCCTGGGCAATCATGTTCGCCTCACCTGGTCCGTACACCGCGCGGTATCCGAGACCAGAGACAAACACCGATGATCGACGTTCCACATCCATCACATCTGCATGACGCGTGATGCCCCACAGTTTGTTTTTCTCATCGCGATACACCGGCTCGTTCGCCCTCATCCATGTCCATGTGTCGTGAGGATCCGAACGGTACAACTCGGGGTCGAGCAAGTCGACTCGTGTTGTGGTCAGGTCGATGGGTTGGCGAACGTTCATAGATTCAGAGTACGCGCTTGTGAAAACGCATGGCTCACCGGGCGATTGACGGCGCAAATCGGGCTGTCTGTGCCTCTGCGACTACGGTTGTCGCCATGACGAAAATGACATATGACGGAAAAGTTGCAGTTATCACCGGTGCCGGTGGTGGACTCGGACGCCAACACGCACTCCTCCTTGCCGCCCGCGGCGCATTGGTTGTGGTGAACGATCTCGGAGGCTCGATCGATGGTGCAGGCGCCGATTCCAGTGCCGCCCAAAAAGTTGTCGACGAAATCCGCAGCGCTGGCGGCGAAGCCGTTGCCAACCACGACAGTGTGTCCACCCCTGAAGGCGGCGAAGCCATCATCCAGACCGCCATCGATGCATACGACCGTGTCGACATCGTGATCAACAACGCGGGCATCCTGCGCGACAAGACCTTCCACAACATGACACCCGACCTTGTCGACCCAGTGATTGATGTGCACTTGAAGGGCGCATTCAATGTGACCCGTCCCGCATGGATTCGCATGCGCGAGCAGGGGTACGGCCGAGTGATCTCCACATCATCTGCAGCCGGAATCTTCGGCAACTTCGGCCAGGCCAACTACGGCGCGGCAAAGATGGGCCTTGTTGGCTTCACTCGCGTTCTCGCAGCAGAGGGTGCAAAATTCAACATCAAGGCGAACGTGATTGCACCACTTGCACTCACCCGCATGACCGAAAACCTCATGGGCGCAATCGGCGACAAGCTTGACCCTTCCCTTGTGACTCCGATTGTTGCGTGGCTTGCCCACGAAGATTGTGATGTCACAGGCGAGATCTACTCAGTCGGTGGTGGACGTGTTGCACGCGTCTTCATCGGTGAGACACAGGGCTATTACAAGCCAGGTCTCACCCTCGAAGACATTCGCGACAACTGGACACAGATTCGCAACACAGACGGATACCAAATTCCGGCAAACCTGCCCGAAGAAACCGGCATGTTCTTCAACGCAATGAAAGACGCGTGACCGAGGAATCCCTCTCAACTTTCCGTGCTCGCGCGGCGGCATGGCTGGCAGA
>JBEAXB010000027.1:0-7588 GCA_041160045.1 Actinomycetota bacterium | reverse complement strand
CACCTGACACAGACATCGAGCTGTGGGCTATGTCCCTCAATCGAGAGGAGTCGCCAAAAGAACGCACCGAGCATCAGTGGAGAGTTCCTCTCGTTCAGTGCATGAAGTGCCCTCGACAACACTTCGTAGAGGTGAGGCACAGGTTCACGGTCTGGCGTCAATTTGTTGATCGCCTCCAGCATCGAAAGCCCCTGATTGAGGCGGTCGAAATCCGTGCGTAAGAGCGAGTGGGTGTGAACGAGGCGCACTTCTGCAACCGTGTCGAGTTCGCGGCCTGATCGCAATGAGATATCGACGTGACTCATGGGTTCGAGACGAGCACCAATCGAAGATTTTGTCTTGCGTACACCCCGTGCCACAGCGCGCACTTTGCCGTGATTCTCTGTCAGCAGAACGACGACTCGATCTGCTTCACCGAACTTATAAGTACCCAGAACAACCGCGTTGTCACGATACGTACTCACGAATCAAGGCCACCAAAACGCCGATGCCGCCGGTTGAAGTCATCGATTGCGAGTTCAAGATGCGACGCCGTCAGCATCGACCAATCGATATCAATGAACACCAATTCGCTGTATGCAAGTTCCCAAACCATCGACTCTGGAAGTCGGTCGGGCGGACCAAGAACGACAACCAAATCCGTTTCTTTGTCGGCCGGAGCCAAGAGTGCCTGCGAAAGAGTTTCTTCGGATACCTCATCTGGATTGAATCCGGACAAACGAAGTGCTTCGACAACTGCAGCAAAGCGGCCATGACCATCAGCTATCGGATCCACGATCACAGCAAGATCAGCGTTGGCTCGGAACACAAACCTGGACTCTGCGCCGACGATGACTTCCTCCACCCTGCCCGTAGCCAACATGCGCTCAGCAAATAGCGATCGTTCCGATTTGGTCAGGTCATTGCCGTGATGAGGCAAAATAGTCACCCAATGAGCCGCTCCGGCTTTCGCTCCGCGCGCCACCTCTTCGAGTCGAGTCACCCACTGCGCCGAGCTCATCTGTAGCCACTGCGCAGGAGTGCCTCCCGCCAGCACAACATGGTCGAGTCCTGGAACGAGTGTTTCAGAGGTCAA
This sequence comes from Actinomycetota bacterium, assembly GCA_041160045.1. Taxonomy (GTDB): domain Bacteria; phylum Actinomycetota; class Acidimicrobiia; order Acidimicrobiales; family Ilumatobacteraceae; genus UBA2093. Next base: position 6,513 of record JBEAXB010000027.1, on the reverse strand, counting down.
TGGCACCTTGCCATTCTTCCACGCCACGATGCAGAATCGAGTTGCTCTCTGTCTGGCACATGTCCTTACTAGGGTGCATAGGTCATGGATTCCGCCTCTGCCTCCCTTCCGGTACACATTGCGTGCATCATGGACGGCAACGGACGCTGGGCCAGCCGTAGGGGCCTGCCACGAAACGAGGGACACACGGCCGGAGAAGAATCGCTGGCTCGCGTTGTTCGCGAGTGTGCAGCTCGAAAGATCTCCTGGCTCACGGTCTTCGGTTTCTCCACCGAAAACTGGGTGCGACCTCGAGCCGAAGTTCGACACATTTTGGCACTTCATCGAAAGCTCTTCGGCCGACTTGATGAAATGAATCAAAACAATGCCCGCACGCAGTGGATTGGACGCCCGTTCAAAGAACCCGCTGCTCGCACTCCTGTGTACGTTCAAAAAGCCATTCGCAAGGCGATTGCAGACACAGCCTCAAATACTGGACTCGTCGTTACTGTCGCGTTTGATTACGGCAGCCGTGCCGAGTTGGTACGTGCATCACAACTGGCCATGAAGCTTGGTCCCGTGACCCCTCAGTCGATCTCTGAACATCTCTACGAGCCATCGATGCCGAATGTCGACATCTTGGTTCGCACATCAGGTGAGGCACGTATCTCCAACTTCATGTTGTGGCAGATCAAGGGTGCCACCATGTATTTCACCGAACGTGCCTGGCCAGACTTTGACGGCATCGAACTAGATCGGGCCATCGAGGCCTATCAACACGACAGGTCACGATGAGCGGCTCGCTCGCCGGCAAGGCCGCTATCGAGGCGCTTCGCAAGGTCACGTCGTCTTTCGAAGGTGCAGAAGAACGTCAAGGACAGATCGATATGTCTCATGCAATCGCCGAGAACCTTGCTGCTGGTCGTTCCATCATCGTTCAAGCCGGAACCGGAACCGGAAAATCACTTGGTTACCTTGTTCCTGCTTTGCTGAATGGCAAGAAGACTGTCGTTGCCACCGCAACCAAAGCCTTGCAAGATCAACTCGATCGAAACGACCTCCCATTGCTGGAAAAGCATCTCGGGATTGATTTCACTTGGGCTGTTGTCAAGGGTCGCAACAACTATGTGTGTCGCCAACGCATCAATGAATTCCGCGATACATCGAATCAATTAGAGATTGAAGAAGTGTCGAGCACCACCAAAAAGGAAATCGATTCCATCGTGGCATGGGCAGGCAAGACCCGAACCGGTGATTTCGAAGAGTTGCCTCGCGTTCCGAGCGAACGGGCTCGCTTGGCAGTATCGGTCACCAGCGATGAATGCCCCGGTCGTCAAAAATGCCAAGCAGGTAATGATTGCTTCGCCGAGAAAGCGCGTGACGCTGCAAATACCGCAGATGTGATTGTCGTCAATCTGCATATGTACGGACTTCATGTCGCAAGTGGTGGAGCATTGCTTCCGCCCCATGATGTGGTCATCTTCGACGAAGCGCATCAACTCGAATCAGTAATGAGCGACACAGTTGGTGTTCAGCTGAGCGCCGGACGATTTTCTTCGCTTGCAGCTGCCGTGCGCAAAGTCATTGCCGACCCCACGGTGACCAGCGCACTCGAACAATCCGGCACAAGGTTCGCTGCCGCGATCTCGCCGTTCACCGGCTCACGGCTGTCGACTCCGATGCCCACATCAATCACTGAACCACTGGCGCGGGCACGCATGGAGATCAACAGCATTTTGGGCGTCCTTCGCGAAGTAAAGACAGATGTCGAGAACACCATGCAACGCTCCTACCGGGCACAGACTCAAGCCACCCGCTTGGCTGAAGCGCTCGACTTGGCCCTCGGAACATTTCAGGGCTATGTGGCTTTTGTTGAGGGCACGCCAGATCGGGCACAACTGCGCATTAGTCCCCTTGATGTTGGAAATGTTTTAGCTGGGGCCGTGTGGGGAAATGTCGCGGCAGTACTCACCAGCGCAACAGTTCCGGCATCATTGCCTCAACGAGTCGGATTACCTCTAGAGGGCACTGAACTTCTGGCAGTCGAAAGCCCATTCGATTATGAGAAGAATTCTCGTCTGTATTGTTCACCGACATTCCCAGACCGCAACTCCCCCGATTTCACCAACTTTGTTCACGACGAACTTGAAGCCCTTATTACGGCCGCGGGCGGACGGACCTTGGCGCTATTCACCAGCAACAAGGCACTTCATGCAGCAACCGCTGCCATGCGTGAGCGTCTTTCTGTCCCGATTCTGAGCCCAGCTGATTATCCGAGGCAGAAACTCATCGAGATGTTCCTGGCCGATGAGAGTTCGTGCATCTTTGCCTCGCAGGCATTCTTTCAGGGAGTTGATTTACCTGGTCGAACATTGTCGCTTGTGGTCCTCGACAAATTGCCTTTCCCTCGACCCGATGACCCACTGCTCGAGGCACGACGCGACGCCGTTGGCCGCGAGGCATCTTTCGGCCAAATTGATCTTCCGATTGCGGCAACGTCACTTGCCCAGGCAGCTGGCCGTCTGATTCGTACCTCACAAGACCGAGGCGTCGTAGCAGTTCTCGATCGCCGATTAGCCACAGCCGGTTACTGGCGCACCCTTATTGCGGCCTTGCCACCTATGACACGAACCCGCGACCGCGCCGAGGTGGAACAATTCCTGCGCGATATCACCACCGCACCGACTGATTAGTAGCCGAAACGCTCTAATCGTTCAGGTCGTTGTTGCCAGTCCTTATCGACAACAACATGAAGTTCGATAAACGCACCTTCAGGCATCTGTGCCCGAACAGCGATACCAACACTCTTCAAGAGTTCTCCACCTTTGCCAATGACCATGCCCTTTTGGCTTTCACGCTCGACATAGATTTCGCACCGGACACGAGGCCATTCCCACTCCGTAACCTTGGTTGCGACCGAATAAGGCAATTCATCCTTCAAGACTGCAAGCAACTGCTCGCGTACAAGTTCGGCCACCCATTGCGTATCTTCGGTGTCTGTCACCATTCCGGCTGGGTAATACTCAGGGCCTTCAGGCATCAGGTCTGACAACGCCGCCAACAACTGAGGGACACCATCTCCTGTGCGTGCCGACACAGGGAAATACTCTGCTGCACCAAGAACTGAAACAGCTTGCAATTGCCCGAATAATTGCTCCCTGGTCGCTTTGTCTGTTTTGTTGACAACAACGAATGCTTTTCTGATGTCGAGATGGTCAGCCACCCATTGATCTCCGCGACCAAATGGCTTGCAAGCATCGACCAGTAAACACACGACATCAACATCATTGACGCTTTCGAGGGCTGTCGCATTAACGCGTTCACCGAGAGCCGTGACAGGTTTGTGGAGCCCGGGGGTATCAACAAATACAACCTGCGTGTCGACACCGTGATACACGCCGCGAATTCGTGTGCGTGTTGTTTGAGGCTTGTTCGACACGATCGAGATCTTGACGCCACAAATCGCGTTCAGCAACGTTGACTTTCCAACATTGGGTCGACCCACAAAGGTCACAAATCCGCTCCGCACGTTGTCAGAGTAGTGACAATTCGTCCGCCTTGTGCACGAGATGAAAAGAATCTCTTGTCCGAGTATTTCAAGCACCGTCGAGAAGTGCTCGCTCGACGACCCTTCAGCCTGTAAAACTGTTGCGATGTTCGACAACGCCTTCAAGAATCTCGACAAACGTAAATGGTTCGACCGCATGCACCCACAGACCCTCGCCATTGCGATGTGGTTGTGCTATCTCGACGGAGTGTTTGCATTCATTGGACTCGTCGACAAGACCGGTGAATTCGGAGTCGTACGTTTCATCGGCGGAATTCAAGTTGTCTTTGGAATACTTGCGATCTGCGCCTATTTCGTCGGTCCATTTCTCATGGCAAATGGAAAACTCCTCGGCTGGTATGTCGCTCTCGTTGCAGCATTCAGCCCACTCATCATCCGTTTCACAGCAATCAAAGATGGCTACAACGTCTATGGAAGCCTGATGAATCGACTGACTGGCGGCACGCTCATCGGCATCATGTTTGAGGCAGCCCTGTGCGCCCTGCTTCTCCACACAATGACCCGCTCGTACGTGAAGACCTGGCTCCGTTAAGCCACGACCCCGTGCGTGTGCCACAATTTGACCATGGCTCCAAGACACATTGAATCAATCGACGCCCTTAAGGGCCTTATCGGCGAGCATCTCGGGTACTCCGAATACATGCTCATCTCACAAGAGCGAGTCAACCAGTTTGCAGAAGCAACCGGAGACCACCAGTGGATTCATATCGATGTTGAGAAGGCAAACGCTGGTCCATTCGGCGGACCAATCGCTCACGGGTACCTCACCTTGTCACTCGGACCTGTTTTCCTCCCCCAAATCTTTTCGGTAGGCGGAATTGCCATGGGCGTCAACTACGGCGCTAACAAAGTGCGATTTGTCTCCCCTGTCAAGGTCGGATCCAATCTGCGCGCGGGAGTCAAAGTTCTCTCAGTCGACGACACACCAGGCGGTGCACGCGTCACCCTTGAAACAACGTTTGAATGCGAAGGCTCAACAAAGCCTTCATGCATCGCCGAAGTTATTTTCCAATACTTCGCCGGCTAATCAACGTGATTCCTAGCGAAAGTTAGGAATCACTTTTTTGGCGAACAACTCAAGAGTCTCACTCGAGGGATAGTCAGGGCACCAGGGGATGAAACCTGTGCATCCAGCGTCGAGATATTTCTGAATCTTCTCGCTTACCTGCTCAGGTGTACCAACGAGTGCGTCTCGTCTCCATGATTCGGCGTCCTTGCCCCACAGATGCAACGAACCTGCCTCTTCGATTTCTTTCTCGGTCTCCCTGATGAAAACTTCGCTCGAGATTGTTTTCCTGATTGTGTCTTCATCGCGACCAACCACCTTGCAATGTTCCTGAAGAATGGTGCGCTTATGGGTGAACTCTTCGAGAGAACTACCAAAGTTCGATACATCGGCATGTTGAGCCACGACTCGCAGTGTGAGCTGTTCACCACCTCCGCCAATCCATACCGGAGGTGTTGGCTGCTGCAAAGGCTTCGGATCGCAATTGGCACGTGACATCTTGTAGTACTTGCCGTCATAGTTCGTTTCGGCGTTTGTCCACATTGACTTGACGATTTCGACTGTCTCGCGCAACATTCCGATTCGATCGGATGGTTTGGCAAACTCGTATCCGTAACCCTTGTACTCGCTCTCGTACCAGCCAGCTCCGATACCCCAATCAAGACGACCATCAGAAATGACGTCGACTGTGGATGTGATCTTGGCCAACAGACCGGGGTTTCGATAACTATTGCATCCGACCATTTGACCCAATCGAATGCGAGAGGTGCGTTGGCTGATAGCAGCGATCGTTGTCCAACATTCGAACACAGCCTCTTGTGCCGGCTTCGGAACGTTGTGGAAATGGTCGTACACCCACACCGAGTCGAAACCCAACTCCTCGGCAAGAACAGCGATCTCGACTGCCTTTTTCCATTGTGCGGCTGCGCCAGAAATTCCGGCGAGTTCCATCTTCCATCCCTGCGGGATAAAGACTCCAAAGATTGGGTGGTGGGGGTTGTTCGACATGGTCCCTCCTCGCTTTCGAGGTTAGCGTTCTTACATGTCGTCATTCCCACCAGCAACAATTGGCATCGCAGAGATTCATGAAGCAATCGCTGCCAAACAACCAGATGCCGAGTGTCTCATTTTCCGCGACAAGCGCTTTACGTGGAGCGACATCACAGATCGCACCCGCAGGCTTGCCAATTTTTTTGCCGACCAGGGACTTGGATGCCAAGTCGAACGCGCCGAGCTTCCTGGCTGGGAAACAGGCCAAGATCACCTCGCCATTTACCTACACAACGGCAACGAGTACCTCGAGTCGATGCTCGGAGCATGGAAAGCTCGCATCGCTCCCTTTAATGTCAACTATCGCTACGTAGCCGAAGAACTTCTGTATCTGCTCAATGATGCAAACGCATCAGCCATCGTCATCCATTCGCGATTTGCACCTTTGTTGGCCGACATTCGCTCATCATTGCCGAACCTGCGCGTCATCGTGCAGGTGCCAGACTCATCCGACAACGCACTTCTACCGGGCGCTGTTTGGTACGAAGATGCGTTGTCGCAGTCTTCAAACAACATCCCAACAGCGGGCTACAGCGGTGATGATTTATACATTCTCTACACCGGCGGAACCACCGGCATGCCGAAGGGCGTGTTGTGGCGTAACGCAGACGCAGTGGTCGAGTGTTTCGGCGGTTCGAAGACCGCGCAGACCATCGAGGAGTTTGTCGCCGAGGCGAACGGAGCCATGCGAGCACTCCCCAGCCCTCCCTTCATGCACGGAGCTGGACATTGGATCGCAATGAGAACATGGCTGACCGGTGGAACGATCATTGTCCAGTCACAACCGGACCGGCTCGACGCTGACGACATTTGGGGACTCATTGAAAAAGAACGTGCCAATTTCCTTTTGATTGTTGGTGACGCCTTTGCTCGACCATTGCTTGACGGGCTTGTGGGCAACACACGTGAT
>JBEAXB010000174.1:0-6984 GCA_041160045.1 Actinomycetota bacterium | reverse complement strand
TGTCTGACTCAATGCGCGACGACATGATTTCTGCCTTCAAGATGTGGCGAGAAGTTCGGAGCGGACGTGAACGCCCGATTGAGTCAGTGTCGCACGACGGGTGGACAGTTGATCAGGTGACAACTCCACTCGGAGTGATCGGTTTTGTTTTTGAAGGCCGGCCAAATGTGTTTGCAGATGCGACTGGCGTTCTGAAGAGCGGCAATACGGCTGTGTTTCGGATTGGCAGTGATGCCCTCGGCACAGCAAACGAATTGATGCGTTCAGTCATCAGGCCGGCTCTTGCATCAGCTGGGCTTCCCGATGGATGTGTTCAATTGCTGGATTTTTTCAGATGCGCGACTTTCACTTGCTGTAGCGCGTGGCTCCGGTGAGACAGTTGCGGAATTGGGATCCATTGCACAACAGACCGGTATTCCGGTGAGTCTTCATGGAACAGGTGGAGCATGGCTTCTTGTCGGCAGTTCGTTCGATGAGGAGCGTCTCACACAATGTGTTCTGAACAGCCTCGACAGAAAAGTATGCAACACGCTGAACGTTGTCTGCGTCCTCAAGGACAATGCTGAGCAGGTAGTTCCTCTCATTGTCGCAGCCTCACAGGAAGCAGCCGCGAATCGCGACACGTCACCGAAAATACATGTCGTTGTCGGGGGAGAGGAATATCTTGACCCACATCACATGTTCTCCACAGAAGAGGTGTCCAATTTGGCAACCGAATGTGAATGGGAGAACGACCCCGAATTTCATCTGGTCGTTGTCGACACTCTCGAACAGGCACTCGATTACTTCAATGTGTACAGCCCACAGTTCATCATCAGTCTGATTTCAGATATCGATGAGGAGCATGATTTGGTGTGGAATAGCGCTAATGCACCATTTGTCGGTGATGGCTTCACACGATGGGTGGATGGTCAATTCGCGCTGTTACGACCGGAACTCGGTTTATCCAATTGGCAAAACGGAAGATTGTTTGCGCGCTCAGCGATCTTGTCGGGGGACTCGGCTTTCAGCGTTCGGATGCGGGTGAGGCAATCCGATCCTCGAATTCATCGTTAGCGAGATTGCAATTCCAATTGAATGTTGTCGATGAGGCGCACATCGCCGAAATGAACAGCAACGCAGATCACACAAGGATTGATTAGCTCTTCGATGGGTGAAAGATTCACTGCATCCACGACGCTGACATATTCGATTGTGCATTCCGGCTCGGATGACAGCACATCCAGAACCGCTGTTCTGAGTGCGATCGCTGAGCGTTCTCCATTCTGAAAGGCTTTGAGCGCAGTAGTCAGTGCCACAAAAATGATGGGAGCCAATTCACGATGTTTCGCAGTCAGTCGGACATTGCGGCTCGATAGGGCCAAGCCATCAGTGTCGCGCACGGTCGGTGCTCCCACGACTTCGACGGCCAAATCCAGATCTGTCACCACGTGGCGCAAAACCGCTAGTTGTTGGTAGTCCTTTTGTCCTAAATACAAACGAGTCGGCTGTACCGCATTCAGAAGTTTGACAACAACGGTTGCTACTCCCTGAAAATGTCCGGGTCGAAATTCACCCTCCATCGATCGAGATATCAGACCTGGATCAATTGAAGTGTCAAACCCATCTGGGTACATGAGCAACGGGGTTGGTGCGTACACAACGTCGACTCCGGCATTTTCTGCAAGAGACAAATCAGAATCGAATGTGCGCGGGTACTTGTCGAAATCCGATGGATTATTGAACTGCGTCGGATTGACAAATATCGACAACACGGTGAACTCGTTGTTCGACTGAGAAAGCGCAATCAGTTGCATATGACCGTCATGAAGTGCGCCCATCGTTGGCACGAAACCCACTGATGCAGTTTCGGCTGCTCGAGATTGCGACCATTTTCGCATCTCGGTCGGGGTGCGCAACACAATCATGTCAGCGGAAACTGTGCTCTTCATCTGGCCACGTACGTCCGCGCACTTCGTGCACATACTCCTTCACAGCCTGAATAGAAGTGTCACGCAAGTTTGTATAGGCCTTTGCAAATGTGAAAGAGCGAGCTGACAATCCGAGCAGGTCGTGCATCACGAGTACTTGTCCATCACAGTCAACCCCAGCACCGATGCCAATTGTCGGAATGGAAATCGAAGCTGTGATCTCGGTGGCGACATCAGATGGGACGCCTTCGATAACCACGGCGCAGGCGCCAGCATTTTCCACAGCCTTTGCATCAGCGAGCAGTCGGGTGCGGCTTCCAGCTGTTTCGTCGTCGGTGCGTCCTTGCACCTTGTTTCCGCCCATGCGGTGATAGCTCTGAGGCGTCAGTCCGATGTGGCCCATCACAGGAATATCGATGTTGCTGATGGCTTCAATTGTCGAAGCCATATGCACTCCGCCTTCGAGCTTGACGATTTCCGAACCAGCCTTCACGAGACGAATTGCATTGTGGACTGCATCATTGATTGATGCCTGATATGAGCCGAAGGGCATGTCGCCAACCACAGCAGCAAATGGCTTCACAGATGCCACCATCTGCACGTGGTACTCCATCTGATCCATGGATACGCCCAGTGTTGTCTTTTGTCCCTGCATCACGGCAGCAACGGAATCTCCGACAAGAATCAGATCAATCCCGGCTTCATCAACAATTGCAGCAAACGTCGAATCGTAAGCGGTCACCATCGCCAAAGGCTTGTGGTCTCGTTTGTGCTGCGCCAACATCGGCACGGTGAACTTGATGCGTTTCTGATCGGTCATGCCATCTCCTAGGGGAAGAGATTCAAGGCTATGAGCAAGGAAGGCGAACTGAAATCACTTCGGAGAAAATGCCACTACGAGAGAAAGAGACTCCGGATCGAACTCTCCGGATCGGACAGCAATTTCGTCTCCTTGTTGATCTCAAGAGTGGCCCTGCTGGCGCTGTCGTATTGGGCCCACGAAGGGTGGCCATGCTTGGCGAAGGCAACAATTTCATCGGCAAATCGCGTCGCTATCGATTGACATTCGGGCGCATCGCCCGTGAACATATTTGTTCCGGGCGACGAGAGATTGTCGAAGGCGAAGGGAATATCAAGTGCATGACAGCTGCCCACCGCACCGTCAAACGCCGGTGTGGCCCATGTGAACCAATACATCCACGATGGAAGACTCTGATTCACACGCATTTCTGTGAACTGAATGGCTCTTTGGCGAAATGCTGTGTCGGTTGACACGGCCGACATCAGTCCGCCGGGGGTTTCTCCTGGGCGGAGGGCTTCGTAAGTCGTCCGTGCTTCTCCAGCTTTGGATCCGAACGTTGTCTCTGCAAACTTCTCCCAGGTTTTGGTTGTTGCCGCGGCCGCCTGTGGGTCGAATGCCGACCACAATTTGTTTTCGTCTCGATTGGTGCCAATCACGAACGGAATCGGCGACGCCGCAGCCATCGCCAACAAATCAGTGGGGAGGGCAGGGCCACCTGCAGTCGGAGCAAAGAAATCGAATGACGGTGAGGGGAGAGCCAACTGCTTTGCCTGAGCAGCAAGAAGATCTTCCAAGCTCAATAGTGCCGCCTCTTCCATGCTCGCCACGCCTCCAAGCTCAATAGTGCCGCCTCTTCCATGCTCGCCACGCCTGCAATCTGCAGGAATTCCTCTTGCAGTGCGAGAGCACGAGGCGAGTCGCGCAATTGTCCGATGGACGGGCTCATAGTCCATGCCTTGTTGATCAAATCTTTGGTGTCGGGGCTCGACATCAGTGAAATCACAGCAGACCCTCCGGCAGATTCTCCGAAAATTGTCACGTTGTTTGGGTTTCCGCCAAAGGATGAAATGTTCTTCTGTACCCATCGCAACGAAGAGATCATGTCGAGCGTTCCATAGTTTCCGTCACCAAGAAATCCGAGTGCCCCAAGTCGATAGTTGATGGTCACAACAACAGCACCACGAGAAGCAAGTGCATTCCCGTCGTACCACGCGATCGATCCCGACCCGTTGGTGTACGCGCCGCCGTGGATCCACACCAGAACAGGCAGTGACGCATCAGTCTTGTCAACTGGGCTAAAAACGTTCAAATTCAGACAATTCTCATCCATCGAACTTGCGTCGAAACCGAGCATCAACTCCAGCATCCCCGGGACCTGCGGGCTGATTGGTCCACGCACTGTCGCGTCTAGTTCCCCTGTCCACGAATCGATGTCCACGGGAGCTTGGAAGCGTTGTGACGATGCGTAGGGAATTCCGAGGTACTCGTATTGCTTTGCAGCTGTGACGACACCACGAATGGCTCCAGAAGGGGTAACAACAACATGTTGGGAACTGCTCATGCGAACACAGTACTGCTCACCGTTCGGCGAACTAGCGTGGGAGCGTGTTTGGTCCTTTGATTGGTCGTGCCTATGTTGCACTTTCGAAACGTGTTTCATTCTGGGCATCGACGGGTCCAAACGACAGCCGTGGAAAGCGATTTCATTCTTTTGGTCAACGCAGCCTCATCATGTGGAAGCCGACGACCATCTTCAACGAGCAGTACATCTCCATTGGACAGGACACACTGATTGGTGAAGGGGTGGCGCTGTCGGCCGGAATGGTTCCGGGCCAGGAATGCATTTCATCACCAGTAGTGACAATCGGAGACCGATGCCTGATCGGACGTGGCAGCGGAATCGTTGGGCATTTTTCCATCATCATCGGAAATGATGTTTGGACCGGCCATCACGTTTACATCACCGATCAGAATCACGGCTACGAGGACATCACGCGTCCAATTTCTCAACAAACACAACCTGAGCGCGCCGTCGTTATCAGTGACGGCTCGTGGCTTGGTTACGGAGCGGTCGTGCTCCCCGGCGTCACTATTGGCAAGCACTGCGTCATCGGTGCCAATTCCGTTGTTACGAGCAACATTCCAGATTTCAGTGTTGCCGTTGGTGTTCCAGCGAGAGTGATCCGCCGCTACGACGCGACAGCCGGATGGATCAACGTCGACTAGACCGACAAGTCATACGGCGGCTGACATGTGCGCATGTTGTTCTCCCGCGCGAATTTCGCAATCTTTTCACTGACGGGGACCCCACCGATTTCAGACTCTGCAAAGAATGGCCGACGAATAGCGGTTCGTAATGCGACCGCAAAAGCCCGCCTGTCAGAAAGATATGTTCTGTAGTCGGCGATCCATTCGGGCACAATTGCTTGACCTTTCGCATCAGCTGGCTTCATCTTTTCAATCTGATTGATGGCCGCTTCCAAAGAGTCAGTCGCCCGGTCGACGAGGTCGGCCTTCACTTTCATGGCAGCCATGTCATCAGGATCCATCGCAGTGAGATCTTCCATGCTGAAACGCTGATCTTCGGCTACTTGACAAAGCGCTTCGGCTTTTACCTGCCAAGCAGTATCACCGATCTTGTTAAAACTCTCACGAGGCGCGAACACAAATGCGTACACCCACATCACGGCCAGGAGGCCACAGGCAACAGTTATCAAAATTCGTGCAATGCGACCGCTCATTGCACCATTGTAGAAGGCTCGCGACAACCGTTGAGGCTCAGGCACGAGCCACATGGCACAAAAATCGGTGGCATAGCCAGTAGATCCTGAACTGCAAGACTGGGAACGTGTTGAACCGTCGTAACCACGCAGTAGCGATTGTCTCACTGATGGTCGGTCTTGTCAGCCTGACATCGTGTAGTTCCAGCACAAATGGCCTTGATTGCTCATCTATCCAATCTGTCTCGGGTTTCGTTCAAAGATTTTCCCTCGGACTCGACAATTTTTCCGAGAATCAATACGAACAATTACGCCTCGACACGTTGGACGTTTTCGACACCGTCACCACAGCAGTTCAGAACAGTGCCGCGCCAGACAATGCCATCAAGGTTGCCTCCAAGATCTCTCTGTTTATGAATGCGATGGACTCGGTGTCTTGGGACGTCTCACGCGCCATCAACACGGCTGAGGCAGTACAGGCCGCCAGCAATCTCGGATCAGAGTCAACACTGAGACAAGCCAATGACGTTGAATCATTCGTCATTCGCGAATGCGGTTTGCCGAGCACCATTCCAATCGGCTCGGAAGGCGAAGTACGTCTACCAGATCCTTCGATTCCGTCACCGACAGCGACGGATCCAACCTCCAACACGATCAATGAATCGTCAGAGACCTTTGCTCTCGGTACCACAGTTGCCAATATCTTTGCCTTGACCCTGGATGAACCGAGCATCCAATGCCTGGGGGATTCCCTTGTCGGCATTGTCGATCTGAGCGACGCGACATCGAATTCGGCCCAGTACCAAAGCCAATTTCAAAAAGCATTCGATGATTGTGGAATTGATTTTTCAATTCCAATTGACTAACAGAAGGATTCGAAAGATGGAAATAACACTTGTCCGACATGCAGAGCCAGAGTGGGTGAAGGATGGTTTGAATATCGACAATCCACCCTTGACATCTCGCGGGTTTGAGCAGGCATCAATGCTCGGTGACTGGGCCTTGGGTCGTGAGTTTGATGAAGTTTTGGTGAGCCCACTGATTCGCACACAGCAAACTGCGGCTCCAATTCTGAATGCACTCAATCGTGAGTTGGTGATTGAACCGTGGTTAGAGGAAATTCGAAACCCCATTTGGCACGGAACACCCGAAGAGAAAGCAATCGCTGCATATAAAGCGGAGAAGTCCAAACATTTCTCAGATCGTTGGGGCGGGCTTGAGGGCGGCGAGACCTTGGGGCGGGCTTGAGGGCGGCGAGACCGTTCAGAATTTTGTCGACCGGATCAATGTCGGGGCCAGTCTGTTTCTTGAAGAGCGCGGAATCGTTCGCCAAGATGTCGATTTGCCTGTCTGGAAAAAGACGAAAGAATTTCGTCCAGGCCACCGCGTGTTATTGGTAGCCCATGCCGGGACCAATAGCGTCAGCATCTGCCACATGCTTGGATTTGCTCCGACTCCATGGGAATGGGATCGGTTGGTGATTGGCCACGCATCTGTCAGCCACATTCGACTTTTCGACCTGGGCGAAGGAGTCAGTTTCTCTCTTTCACAG
>JBEAXB010000026.1:0-7605 GCA_041160045.1 Actinomycetota bacterium | reverse complement strand
GCGACCAGCTGCGGGCAAGACCGGAACACAGGATGAAAACACGAACGCCTGGTTCATTGGGTTTACAAAGCAATTGACCACGGCTGTGTGGGTGGGCGATCCAAAGGGGTACACACCAATGGTGAACATTCCGGAATTCAAAGCCGATGGGGTCTCTAAAGTGACCGGCAATGCGTATCCCGTGAAAATCTGGAAGGCATTCATGGACAGCGCGCATGCAGATTTGCCGATGCTTGACTGGGATGCGCCACCGCCACCAACGCGTAACCCCATGCGTTTGTATTTGCCAGGCGTTGATTGCATCGCTGAACTGGTGTCGGGCAAGTTGCCAAAGGCAGCAACAGGAACAGTGACAACAGTGGTGCCCACCGCGACAACAACCACGTCGGTTGCGCCGATTGTTGCACCCACAACCACGGTTCTCGGTGCTGTTGCACCGGTGGTGCCTGTCACCACCATCTACAAGGGGCCAGTTGTCAGCGTGGTTGACCCTGGAACAACAATTGCTCCGACAGATCTGAACCCTGCGACACAAGTGGTGGGCGTGGATCCGCAGAGGTATTACGTCTACAACTGTGCCAAAGGCATTCCTGCATCAATCAAGACCGTGACCGGCGGCTGATCAGTCTCTAGTGTTGAGACATGTTCTTGTGGTTTATCGGCACGGCCACCATCGCGGTGCTGTTTGTTTTTCGCGACGACAGATTTGATTATCGATTTCTCGCACTCGGTGCGATCCTGCCCGACATGATCGACGGTGTCACTGGGGGAGCATGGGTGTTTCATTCGGTGCTCGGCAGTGTGGCTGCGTTGGTGTTGGTGATGGCTGTTGCGCGCCGTGGTACGGCACGTCGACGCTTGGGTCTTGCAATTCCAATCGGCATGTTCATGCATCTGGTGTTTGATGGTGCATTCAACAACACGAAAGTGTTCTGGTGGCCCTTTGCCGGATTGAATTTCGGCGGTGCACCGATTCCGAGTTTTGATCGACTTGCTCTCGACGTGGTTTTTGAGATTGCAGGGGCAGCGATGTTGTGGTGGATTTGGCGCGAAAACAATCTTTCGGTGCCTGCCAATCGTCAGAGTTTTCTGCGCACTGGCCGCCTCGTTCTGAAGGATCGGTAATTCCATGTTGATTTTGTTGCGCCATGGCCAGACAACTGCAAACGCACAAGCACTGTTGCAGGGCCACATGAACCTGCCGCTTGACCCTGAAGGGGAGCGTCAGGCACAGCGCAGTGGCGAATACCTGCGCGCCACCTTTCCGGATGCACTCGTGATCAGCAGTCCGTTGACGCGCGCACATCAGACTGCACTTGCGGTATCAAACGATGTGGTCATTGATGAGCGATTCATCGAACTTGATTACGGCCAGTGGGATGGCATTGCTCTCACCGATGTCGATGCACAGTCGTGGGCCGATTGGAGAGCAGATCCGGGATTTCGCCCGCCAGGTGGAGAAACGTTGGTCGAACTTGATGCTCGGGTGCGGCCAGCGCTTGATGAAATCGCAGAACGAGCGCAACACGGCCACGTGATTGTTGTGAGTCATGTGTCGCCCATCAAGAGTGGCGTCACGTGGGCGCTTGGTGTTGGTCCCGAAGTGTCATGGCGTTGCCAACTTGATCGTGCATCGATATGCAGGATTGCAATTTCACCACGTGGGCCATCACTCGTGGCACTGAACGACACGTCGCACTTGTAGTGGTGGGGTGACGGTGAGTCACCTTGTAAGCGGGGTTTTGTCCTTGCTTGCGCAATGGATGATCATCCATCTATGCGACCTACCCGAAGGTTGCCTTGCGGCGAGCGGGCAGCTCTCCTTCTGCTTGGTCTTGCTTCAAATGGGGTTTACCAAGCCGCATGAATCGCTTCATACGCTGGTGCGCTCTTACCGCACCGTTTCACCCTTACCTGATCTGCTTGCGCAGCCATCGGCGGTCTGTTCTCTGTTGCACGTCCGTCAGGTCGCCCCGACCTGGCTCTCGCCAGCACTTTGCCCTGTGAAGCCCCGACTTTCCTCAACCCATTGCTGAGCTGCGATCATCCGGGTGACTCACCGTCGCCTTGAGTGTACGGCGGGGAAGTGTTTAGTAGATGAGGCTGTTGAGGCTTGGGGTGTCCATGAGGACAGTGTTGCGTGAGCCGGTCTCATTGACAGGCCCGAGTGCAACTTGCACTGCACTGAGCGACCCAAAGGCGTTCGGCAAGGTGGACACGAGAACTGCGCCTGCTTCGTCTGTGGACGGTGCAAACGCTGCGGTTCCGCCACGAATGAGTTGGGCAGCAACTGCTGCACGACGCGACGACTTGACACCGAGGCTCATCATGGCTGCACGCAAGGCTGGCTCGGCAGTGAGTGATACGAAGTACTGATACGTGCCAGCGACAAGTGTTTCGAGTGCGTGAGCCAAGGCAAGAGCATCCGCTGCAACTTTGCCTTCCTTCACCAAGTCGAGTGCTGTTTGTCCGTAGGACTCCATCAGTTTTGTATTTGTCTCTTCGTATGCCTGACCACCGCGGGCGGCAATGAGAGGGCGAAGTTCTTCGAGACGGGCGATGTGTGCGCTCGCAAAAGCAGCAATCACTGGTGCAACCTTCGGATCGGCAATGCCGATGACGGCGGGGTCGCCAAGCATGCCGGAAACCATTGTTTCAACAGACATTGCGGTGCGCAAGAGAACGAGGTCGGTGACTGCTTTATCTTCCAATTTGAGAGTCGTTGGTGATTCGCCGATACGCGTGACCGTGGCACCACTTGAACCGCATGCGGCAAGTACGACACCGGATGCAGCAAGTGCGCCCGAGGTGCGCAACATGTTGCGACGGCTGATTGGCTGTGAAGAATTTTTTGTGTTCATGATGGGTCCTTGATCAGTTTCCGGCAGCAATGAGTGGTGTGGCGCCTGCAACGAGAGTGAGTGCTGCAGCATGACGAGCTTCGACCGTGACGATCGAAGCAATCAGGGTTGACGCATCGAGGCCTTTGATAACAGCCAACGAATCGATATGGATGTTTGTGGTCTGTTCTTCGAGAGTTGCCAACTGGATGGCAATCTGTGCAAATGATCCGGATGGGTTGGCAAGCGGCGCAGCATTTGGCGGCACGACTTTGGTGGCGAGGTAGCCATGAAGAGCTTGGGCATAAGCGACATGATGATCAAGAAGCAACGACAGTGCGGCCTTGTCATCTTTGTTGCTGGTTGCTGCAACGGCGCTGCGGTAGGTAGCTGCCATGCGTGTCTCGCGCTCGAGGCCAGCGTTCAATGTTGCGTTATCGGCTGGGTCGCGGTGCGGGGCGCCAGTGCCACCTGTTGCACCTTCGGCTGATGCGCGTCCGGCAAGCATCGGGGCTGCAACAACTGCTGCACTTCCCGCGAGCAGAGATGCGATGAGTTGGCGACGCGAGGTCGTCATGGTGTTGGGGGATTCAACTTGATGAGTGTCCACGTGGGGCATCCTTTGTCGTGAGGGCGTTATACGCCTCTCAACACTAGAAGTCCAGTGCCGAAAGGTCAGGTATCCAGGAACGGGCTCGAGAGACCGCCTCTCCCCATTGTTGTCGGGAAATCCCTGAACTACCTAATGGTTCGACGACGCGAGCCCCTGAAAGGGCTGCGGCGGCACTCGCGAGGTCTGGCCATTGACCAGAGGCAGAGCCAGCAAGGAATCCGGCACCAAGCGTGGTGGCCTCTGAGATGGGGGAAACCCGGACGGGGCGCTGCGCTGCATCGGCGAGTGCCTGAACGAAGGTGGCGTTGCGGCTCATGCCTCCGTCGACACGGATTTCAGAGATTGGGAGTCCTGAGTCGGTTTCGGCTGCATCCACAAGATCGACGCCGCGGTGGGCGACTCCTTCGAGGACAGCACGCACGGTGTGGGCACGGGTGGTGCCGCGGGTGATGCCAAACAGGGCCCCGCGTGCGCCGTAATCCCAGAACGGTGTGCCGAGGCCGAGAAGAGCCGGAACATACACGACACCATCGGTTGATGGAACCGACGCTGCAAGCGGATCTGATTCAGCGGCGTTTGCAATGAGACCCATGTCGTCGCGCAGCCATTCGATATTCGTTCCGGCAGAAAGCATGATTCCCTCTGTGGCATACGAAATTTTTCCGTCACGGCTGAACGCAACGATCGGAAATGTTCCGCCACTGTTGCGCTTGGCAGAATCTGGTGCTCGGTCGCCAACATAAGTGTTGAGCATGCCACCGGTGCCAAAAGTAATTTTGGTCATGCCAGGTGCAATGCATCCCTGACCGACAAGCGACGCCTGTTGATCGCCAGCGATGGCAAAGATTGGGGGAGAGCCCGGCAACGACGTTGCGTCTCCGATGTAACCAACAGTGTCGACAATGCGTGGCAGTTGATGTTCGTGCAAGCCGAGTGCAGAAAGAATCGTCGGATTCCATGCATCACCGGTCGGAACAGTGAGACCAGTGACGGCTGCGTTCGTATGGTCGGTGACATGGTGGGCGCCTTGCGTCAGGTTCCACACAATCCAGGACTCGACGGTGCCAATACGAATGTCGTCGCTCGCGCGTTCGGCCTCGTCGGCGATGTAGTTGTTGAGCATCCAGACAGCCTTCGTTGCTGTCTGATTGGGTGCAAAGGAAAAGCCGTGCTGTGCACGGGCCATCATGCATTCGCCAACGGTGCGCAGATCCTGCCAGCCAATGGCCGGGCCAATCGGCATTCCGGTTGATGCACGCCAGACAATGGTGGAGGCACGTTGCGTTGTGATGCCAACAGCCGTGGCGGGTCCTGATGCAAGCGCGCGAGTGGCAACACGTTGCACTGCAGCAAACATTGCTGTTGCATCGAACTCGACAAGACCTGCGAACGGGCTGTCGGGAGCGGATTCTTCGTAATGAAGATCAGAGACCGTTGCATCGTCATGAACGATGGCGGCGCGCAAACCGCTCGTGCCAACGTCGATGACGAGGGTTCTCATAGTCCGAGTTTTCCGGGGTTCAAGATGCCGTTCGGGTCGAGTGCTTTTTTCACTGCACGCAAGACGGACATTCCGGTGCCGAGTGCCTGATCCATGAACTGGGCACGGCTGTAACCGATTCCGTGATGGTGAGAGAGGTTCGCGCCTGAACGGAGTCCGGCTTCCTGGCCAGCCTTCCACATCGCAAGGTAGGTGCTTTCGAAATCAGCAGCATCAGGAGTAGCGGCAAACGTGAAGTACACGCATGCTCCTTCGATGTAGCTGTGCGACAAGTGGCAGGTTGCCGATCGTGCGTGAGGCACTGCAAGCATTGCTGCCTCCACCGCATCAACAACGGAATCGAGGTGGCCCCAATTGGCGGCTACTTCCATGGTGTCGACGACATAACCCTTGCGCGTGAGTGCCTGCAGGCCACTTGTGTCGTTGCGATGGTGCATCCATGCTTCGATGAGTGCGACGTCACCATCGGCGGCGCCCATCTCCTTGCATGTGTCGTAGACAACACTCATTGATGCATCCACGAGTGCTTCGTGACCTTCATCGAGAACAAGCAATGTGGCCTTGACTCCGTCGCCACCATGTGAGCGCTTGCTTTCTGCACCGTCATACAAACGCAAGACGCATGGTGTTGCGCCGGCGCGAATGATGCGACGACATGCTTCGAGACCGTCGGAGAAGGTATCGAACACAAATGCCGCACGCCGTTCGACTTCGGGCAATGGATGGGCACGCAACCACACACGTGTGATGACTGCGAGTGTGCCTTCGCTGCCGAGCAACAATTGCGACAAGTCTGGTCCGACTGCCCCAGCTGGTGCACCGCCGGTGCGGATGATCGTGCCATCGGCAAGCACTGCTTCAAGCGCGTGCACCATGTCTTCGATTTTTCCGTAGCGCGTGGAGTATTGGCCAGCGCCGCGGCAGGCAACCCAACCACCAACAGTGGCGATGTCGAATGATTGTGGGTAATGGCCGATGGTGAGTCCGTGCGTGCGCACTGCGCGTTCGAGATCGGGTCCGAAAGTTCCCGAGAGTGTTTCCACGATTCCGGAAATCTCATCAATTGATTCGATGCCCTGCATCAATGTCATGTCGAGAGCGACGCCAGCCTGCAATGGGATGGATGAACCGCACACTCCACTGCGACCACCTGATGGAGTCACTGCGATTCCCTGGGTATTGCAGTACGCAAGCAATTTCGACACTTGTTCAGTGGTGCGAGGGCGACAGACAACGGAAGGAATCTGTGGCACTTCGTTGTTGAGCGACCATGACAGCGACAACGGCCACCAGTCACGGCCGTGTTGCACACGATCAGCAGCATCGATGCTGGTATCGCAGATTGCGATCAGTGCATCAACCTGTGCGGGCACAAGTGGTGCAGCCGTTGTCGTGAGACGTGCGGTCGCAAGTGCCGGATCGCCGCCGAATTCAATCGGCTCGGTGGCTTTGCTTGAAAAAGTGTGGAGGCTCATTTGGTTCCCTTGTTTGAGTCGATGAATTCTTGTTCGGTCACCATTGCGGCGGCATCTTCACGCGCACATTCGTCGAGGAATTCGGCGATGCTTGCGGAGCGTTGGGCATCGGTCCACCCGAGGAGTGGAGCGACGAGATCTGCTGTGTTTGTTGCAGCAGCAACACATGCACGACGGTCGAGCAAGCGTGCACGTGTGCGACGAGTGAGAATGTCGTCGATTGACTCGGCCATCTCATGCGTGACTGCAAACACGGCTTCGGCACGCAGGTACGGCAAGCCCGGTACCAGTTCGTTGCCGAGTGTTGCGTCGGATTCGATGAGTGCCTTGATCGCCGATGAATCTGAGCCGAAACGACCATCGAGATGACGGTCGGCCTGGGTTGCGCGCGGACGCTTTCCTTTTGCGCCGTGAAGAGCAAGGCTTTTTGTTCGACAACGCGACTTGGTGCCGAGAATCTCGCACACTTCATCGACAGCATCTTGTGCCATCTCGCGATACGTGGTGAGTTTTCCGCCGGTTACGGTGACGACGCCTGTTTCAGATGTGAACACGCGGTGACGCCGGCTGAGGTCTGCTGTGCGTCCGGCCTTTGCAGAGGATTCATCCATCTTGACGAGAGGACGAAGCCCGCTCCATACGCCCGTGACATCTGCAAAGGTGACATCAGTGGTCACACTTGCATTGAGTGCAGCAAGAACATATTCGATGTCGTCGCGTGTGCACTGCGGATCATTGACGGGGCCCTTGTAATCGGTGTCGGTGGTGCCGATGTATGTGTATCGGTAGGTGCCGTCGCCATTGGCAATCCATGGAACAACAAAGAGGCTGCGCTTATCGGCAGGAACAGGAATCACAACAGCGATGTCGTTGCGTACTTTTTCCCAAGGGACAGTGAGGTGAACGCCTTTTGCAGGACGAATGGTGTCGGGGTGCGAGTTCTCGTCGAGTGCGCGAACATCGTCTGCCCATACGCCAGTTGCGTTGACAACGGCTCTGGTGGTGATGGTGATGTGCGTGTTGTTGATCGAATCAAAAACACGCACTGTGTGCTGGGTTTTTGATGTTGAATCAATACCTTCGACACGGCAACGGTTGGCAATTGCTGCGCCGTTGTCTGCTGCTGTGCGCAACACGGTGAGGCTCAGGCGTGCATCGTCTGCTTCGGCGTCGTAG
>JBEAXB010000173.1:0-3362 GCA_041160045.1 Actinomycetota bacterium | reverse complement strand
AGTGTGAAGTCTGGGGCTGTGTCCCCTACTGCGATAGCCATTAGTCGATCTCCTGCATGATTGATTCGTCGATGTCGAAGTTTGCGTAGACATCCTGAACGTCATCGTTGTCTTCCAACATGTCCATAATACGCAGGATTTGTTTGGCGTCGTCGACACTTGTCACCTCGATGGTTGTGGATGACACCATTGAGCTTTCAGCGCTCTGCACCTCGATGCCGGCGGCAACCAGTGCCTCCTGCACGTCGTAGACAACGGCAGTATCTGTGAGAATCCGCCATGAGTCGCCATCAAGAGCGATGTCATCGGCACCGGCGTCGAGTGCGGCAGTCATCACAGTGTCTTCATCAAGTGTTCCCGGAACAAGGATGACTCCGCGACGCGAGAACTGCCAGCTCACCGCGCCAGGCTCAGCCATGGCTCCGCCGTACTTGCTGAATGCATTGCGAACATCTGACGCTGTGCGATTGCGGTTGTCCGTGAGAACATCCACAAGCAAGGCCACGCCACCTGGTGCGTATCCCTCGTACATGATTGATTCGTAGTTTGCGCCACCCACTTCGCCGCCACCACGTTTGATCGCGCGATCGATGGCGTCCTTTGTCATTTGTCCGGCCTTTGCCTTTTGCACCATCGTGCGCAATGACGCATTGGTATCGATGTCGGTGCCGCCGGCGCGTGCTGCTACTTCAATTTGTCGAGCGAGCTTTGCAAAGAGTTTGCCGCGTGCCTTGTCGGCTGCGCCTTTTTTGTGCTTGATCGTTGCCCATTTGGAATGTCCGGACATTGGTTACACCTTTTCTGTGGTTGAAATTGTTGAAACAAAAAACTGATGCAATCGCGCATCGCCTGCGAGTTCTGGATGAAATGAACATGCCATGACGTTGCCTTGCCGCACAAACACTGGTTCGTCGTCGATATGGGCAAGCACTTCGACCGCAGGTCCGACGCGCTCGATGCGCGGGGCACGAATGAACACCCCGTTGAAATCGCCAGCCGGCGTGGCAAGAGTTTTCTCGAAGGAATCACGCTGTCGCCCAAAGGCATTGCGTCGAACGGAAATATCGATTGCACGAAAACTGCGTTGGTCGCTGCGTCCATCGAGAATCTCAGAAGACAGCAGAATCATCCCGGCGCAGGTTCCGAACACGGGCATCCCGTCTGCGATTCGCACGGAAATCGCATCGAACAATTGCGACGACTCGAGAAGTTGAGACATGGTGCTCGATTCTCCACCGGGCATCATCAACGCATCAACAGATGCGAGGTCTGCGGGGGTGCGCACTTCTAAGGATGCGACACCGATTGATGCAAGACACTCGCTATGAGCAGCGAATGCGCCTTGCAGTGCAAGAACTCCGACAACCACGTTCACCCGGAGGCCTCGCGTTCATGGCAACGACCTACCAGCCGCGCTCAGCGAAACGTGTGGTGTTGTTGATCTCGTCCATACCGATACCGGTCATTGGCGCTCCGAGACCACGGCTCACACGAGCGAGCACATCGGCATCGCGGAAATGTGTGGTGGCTTCAACGATTGCCTTTGCACGCGGGGCCGGATCGTCGCTCTTGAAGATTCCCGAACCAACGAAGACCGATTCGGCACCCAACTGCATGGCAAGGGCCGCATCAGCTGGCGTGGCGATGCCGCCTGCACAGAACAAGGGAACCTGCAATTTGCCCGTTTCTGCAATTTCCTGCACGAGTGGCAATGGAGCCTGCAACTTCTTTGCCCAGTCAAACAACTCTGCCGAGTCGGCTTGGGTGATCTTGCGAATGTCACCAAGAATCGAGCGAAGGTGGCGAACAGCCTCGACGACGTTTCCGGTTCCGGCTTCACCCTTTGAACGGATGAGCGCAGCACCTTCTGAAACCCGGCGCAATGCTTCACCAAGATTGGTGGCACCGCACACGAATGGAATTGTGTAGGCGAATTTGTCGATGTGGTGTGCTTCATCGGCAGGTGTCAGAACTTCGGATTCATCGATGAAGTCCACGCCCAATGCTTGGAGAATCTGTGCTTCGACGAAATGTCCGATACGCACTTTCGCCATGACCGGGATGCGAACGCTCGCCTGAATCTCTTGAATCATTTCAGGATCACTCATGCGAGCAACTCCGCCATCACGACGAATGTCTGCAGGAACACGCTCAAGCGCCATGACGGCACATGCTCCCGCATCTTCTGCAATACGTGCTTGTTCAGAGTTGACGACATCCATGATGACGCCACCCTTCAGCATTTCGGCAAGACCGCGCTTGACGCGCTGTGTGCCTACGGACGACGAACCGTTAGTCGAATTCATATTCTCAGCGTAGCGAGACCAAGGCCAAGTGACCCTGTTGCGCTACGAGGACTGTCGAACTAGACGGCTGGCCACTTCACGGTGCTCGGATCAACGCCAGGTGCTACTTCAGCAACTGAGTTCTTCCAAGCCAACTCAACCCATGTACGACCAGGTGTCAAACGAACAACTGCGCCGTTGGCGTCAAGAAGAGTGAAGGGAACATTGCGGTTTCCGCGCAACCACGTGATGGGGATTGAACCACCATCGGTGAGTACGTAACCGGCACCCTTGCCAGTTGTCACAGCATGTGGGCTCTTGCGATCAGCCTTGCTGCGCAGATATGTGACATACAACACGACAACGTTCTTCGCGTTGACCTGTCCATCGTCGGCCATGTGTGGCTCAAGAACACGCTTTGTGTTTTCGTTGGAACGAAGGAAATTGCTGCTGGCTGCATCCCATTTCCAGTACACCTTGACGTTGTACATCGACACCTTGGCGCCATCAACTGCAACTGAGGTTGCAGGCTTTGCATCGCTGCTCGAGCGGTATGTGAACTGCTGTTGCGGAGGACCAGAGCCTTCTGGTGCGAGTGTCCACAGATCGGTTGTTTTTGCGAACAGGTTGTGCGGGATCTTGCGTGTCTTCTCGCGGAAGTAACCGCCCTTACCGCGCGATGCGCTGTACCCGACATTGACAAGGTCGCTCGCATTAATCGACTTCGTGACGCGATAGTTACCACCGCTCCAAGCGAACAATGGCTTGTTGTACGAACCAAGAATGTCGATGTCTTGGGTACGACCACTGCGCAATGGGCCGACTGGATCGCTTCCCTGGCTGTGGAAAATTGCTGCGAATCGTGTGAGGGACTCGACATTTTCTTCGAACACAATGTCGGCCTTGTTCAGACCGGTCTGTGGACGAGAATTCGGATGGTTGTCGATCTTGGCGGCCAACGCCATCCGTGATGCGGCGGCGGCATCGGTAATCGGGGTGCCAAGCAGCGGATAGACCGGCTCGGCATTGGCAGCGGGGTCACTGGTGGCTGAGCCATCAGGATTGGTGGCGTCCGAG
>JBEAXB010000172.1:0-6509 GCA_041160045.1 Actinomycetota bacterium | reverse complement strand
GGAAGCACGAAGTCCGAGTCGGTGATAACCGTTTGATCCCCAGCACCACACAGAGTTTGTTCGCCGTACTGCACACGTGTGCTCGGTACCGACATCGAGAGATTGCACCTTGTCGATAGCTGCGCGAACAGGGACAAGAGAATCGTTCTGTGTGCCATCACCGAGTTGACCCCAGGTGTTCGTTCCCCAACACCACACCGTGTCGTCTGCCAGGGTGGCGCATGCGTGGCGAACACCCACTGCAACCGTACGCACGTTAGCGAGTGGTACTTGTATCGGTACCAACGAATCTGCAGTGATGATGCGTGGCGGTACGAGCAACGGGTCGAGCGATGATGGAAGAGTTCCCCAGCACCACGCAGTTGCATCGTTGCGCACTGCACATGTGGTGTCTCCACCAGCTGCGCACATGTGGTGTCTCCACCAGCTGCAACCGAAACTGCATTGATCATGAGAGAAGGGGAGAAGGAAATCGCACGCAATGTGCCACCCGTGCCCAGTTGGCCGCGCGTGTTCGATCCCGTGCACCACACAGTGCCATTACGCACGATGCATGAGTGCTGCGCACCGGCAGTAACAGAAGAAATGACCGGCGTATCCACAACCCCAGGGCCGAGCACCGGGTCGATTGCTGACAATGACGCAACAGGGCCTACAAGGATCACGGAGATTGCAAGAGAAAGGGTCGCGTAAATCTTCATAGTTCTCGCCAAGGCGATCTGCTCACGCTAACGATGAATGGACGACGGTGGGTGTCGCCCCTTGTCAGGACAAAGAAAATGGTGAATATCCGGGCGCAACATGGGCCCATGGCTGGATGCGTTCGAGATGGGCAGCAAGACCAAGTGTCAGATCATCGAGAAAGCGTGGGCCGGTGATGTGAAGACCGCATGGCACTCCATTGTCGTCGAGTCCCATTGGTGCACTCGTTGCAGGATGACCAGTGAAGTTTGCATCGGGTGTGTTGAGAGTGACCATTGGGTCCTCAGTATTGCCAGCAAATGATGGCAACGGACCTTCTGCAGGCCATGAGCGTGCATTTGCAGTGGGGCACAACAGCACTGCATCATCGCCGAGCAGTGCATCGAATCTGGCACTGACTTCATGGCGTTTGCGTTGCGCAGCGATGTACTGATCGATCGTGACGGTTGATCCGAATTTCAGCTGACCCTGCACGTATTCGGACAACTCATGCCACCTGTGTTCCTCGTGTCGCAGACTCTGAGTGAGTTGTGCTGTCGACATGACAAACCAATTCCAGATGGTGTCGTTGTCAGTTGGGGCTTCGACGCGTTCGATTGTGAGCCCACTTGCGGCAAGTGCATCGATGGTGCTTTCGAAATTTGCTTCCACATCGGGATCAACGTCGGAACGGAACGTACGGCACACGAGAATACGTTTTGGCATCCGCGGAACAAGACTCACAGCATTGCTTGGCAGACTCAGAAAATCCCCCTGTGCCGGAACATGTGTGATCGCTGCTTGGTACACAACATCGGCAACTGTGGCAGCAGTGGAACCCTGCGTGGAGAAATCAATCCAGCGGGGAAGGATGTTTCTGCCGATTGCCCCCATCGAAGGTTTGTAACCAACGAGACCGACAGCTGCTGCTGGTCCGCGAACGCTGCCACCACCATCTGAAGTGGTGGCGAGAGGGGCAAGGCCAGCGGCCAATGCTGCAGCAGAACCTCCACTTGAACCACCCGGTGACTTGTCGTTATTCCACGGGTTGCGCGTTGGCCCAAACAACAAATTGTCTGTATACGCAGTTGCACCGAATTCGGGGCTGTTGGTGCGACCGAGAACAATGGCGCCTTCGCTGCGCAATTGATGAACAACGGTGTCGTCGAGTTCGTCGGGTGAGCCATCTGCGTAAAGGCGCGAACCAGAAGTAGTGACATGGCCCTTCACCCGCGCCATGTCTTTCACCAGAAGTGGTAAGCCTGCCAATGCCCCAGTGCGTGAGTGGCTTTTCGCTTCTGCGATTGCTTCCTCTGCATACAACGCAACGACGGCATTGATGTTGCTGGCGTTTTCGATTCGGCGGATACTTTCCTTGACGAGGTCGACAGGATCGATCTGACCCGAACGGACAAGTGCGGATAGTTCAGCAAGCATCTTTCGAGACTAGTGAAGAATCAGGCGAGAGGTATCCATCGCCAGTCGAGTTGACGAATTGTAGGGTCGACAATTTCGAGGATGGACAAACCGAGAACAGATGCGCGGGCTGAGAGACCGGTGTCGGGTCGAATGGCTGCGTGTGATGGTGCATTTGCTGCTGCTTTGGCGATTGTTTGTCGTGCCTGAATTGCATAGACACCAAGCTGTTCAACGATTGCGGTCGAGTGTCGGGCAGCAATCAGGCTTTCCAATCGAAAGCGACGCCACTGCTCGAAAGAAGGCGACATGTAGTTGGCGAGAATGTCAGTGATCATTGACCGTTGATCGTCGGTGGTGAAAACTCGTGCCCAATCTTCGGCATCTTGCTTACTTTGCGGTGGAAACAGCACTTCGAGACAGTCGCTCACCAGTGCTTCCTTGTTTTCGTACAGACCATAGATGGCGCCAACACTGACTCCGGCGCGACGTGCAATGCGTGACACGGTTGCACGGTGTACGCCCGAGCGGGCAATCACGTATTCACTGGCCGAAATCAGTGCATCACGTACATCGTCGCGTGTAGAGGGGAACTGATATGGCGGATTATTGCGTTTTTCACCAGCTGGCTTCGCCGGCTTTGTTGTCATCTGGGCGGTTCGGGCAAAAACGTTGAACAATGTGGTCGGATCAATTGAATGTTGTCCGTCTGCATTGAGCACCGAGTTCAAGAGTGCCGCGCCGAACAAGGTGCTGATTGCTGACACCGCTGCTTGCCGATCGGCACCATCTGTTGATGGCCCTACTCCACGGTCATCGAGCAATCCGATGATGTCACGTTGAACGACTTCAGCGACAACTTCGTCGCGCCGAGATGCGACGATGACTTCCATCGCACTGCCAATATCCGGCACGGCATCGATGGCGCTAGCTGCCTGAAACAATTCGCCAATCTTGTGGATGTTCGCATCGCTCTTTGTAACGACTGCATCAAGAAGCAGAGTCATGATTTCAGACAACATCGGCCAGAAGTCGTGCGTAAATCACCCCGCTGGAAAAACCGGCATCCGCTGCAACACGTGTGAGTGCCATCTGGTCGACTCCGACGGTTCGGACAGCACTTGCTGCACTGTGGGCAACCTTCAGATCTGTTTCGCGTGACTTCTGCGATTGTTTCACGGTGATAGCCATACAGGAAGTGTCGCACAGAACGCACCTATCGAGGCATCCCCAGACCTCTGGTGAAAATCACAGATGATTCTGTTGAATCTGAATACACATCATTTTCCGTTGTTATTGATTGCCCAATTGATGGGGGTCCGTCCGGCTTCAATCAGAGCCTGATTTGCGCGGGTGAATGGACGACTACCAAAAAATCCACGGTACGACGAGAGAGGAGACGGGTGGGCGCTTTCGATGACTACATGCTGAGGAGCAGTGATGAGAGATTTCTTGCTGCGTGCATGCGCACCCCACAACACAAAGACGCAGCGTTCTTCGTTGTCATTCACTACCCGAATGATCTGGTCGGTGAACTCTTCCCAGCCGCAACCAATGTGACTGCCCGGTTCACCACGTCGAACCGTGAGAGTTGTGTTGAGAAGCAACACTCCCTGTTCCGCCCAACTACTGAGGTCTCCACTTGGTGGTGGAGAGACGTCGCAGTCATCAGCCAATTCCTTGAAGATATTGCGCAGCGATGGAGGAATGGCAACTCCGTCAGGAACAGAGAAACTGAGCCCATGTGCTTGACCAGGGCCGTGATACGGGTCTTGGCCGATGATGACGACCTTGGTGTGTGCGGGTGAGCAAAAAGAGAGACAGTGAAAAATCTCTTCCTGTGGCGGGAACACGTCGTTTCGTGTGCGGTCGTTGCTGATAAAAGTATTCACCGAATAAAAATAGGGTGAGTCGAATTCTTTTATCAGTTCTTCCTCCCATTTCTTCTGCATTTCCTCAGCGTACGAACCCAATAATCAAAAGACATGTCGCAGAAAATGCGATAGTGCACCTCTATTGCACCGAGTCTTGACAGAATGTAATTCCTATGGAATTAGCCCTATCGATTGATATTGGTGGCACCAAATTCGCAGTCGGACTCGTCGCTCGCTCTGGTGAACTCATCGACCGCACGGTGGTGCTGATCAATCATCGTGACTCAAGTGAAGAACTGTTCGAGGAATTGGCAACTGCAGTGCGGGCGCAGATGACTCGGGCCCAGGAGCATCATGGGTCGACCCCACTTGTTGTCGGTGTGGGGTGTGCGGGGCCGACGACGTGGAACGTGGAAACAGTGTCACCACTCAATCTTCCACAGTGGAAAAATTTTCACCTTCGTGCGCGTCTTGCTGAACTCACCGGGTTGCCGGTTTTCGGAGATGGAGATGCGAAAGCACTTGCGCTAGCTGAAGGATGGCTTGGCGCTGCACGCGGAGTTGACAACTTCATGGCGATGGTGGTGTCGACGGGTGTTGGTGGCGGAATTGTGTTGAACGGACAATTACTCGATGGTGAAAGCGGCAACGCTGGCCACATCGGTCATGTGATTGTGGAGCCAAACGGACGACGGTGTCCGTGCGGTGGACGAGGTTGCCTCGAGGCCGAAGCATCTGGTCCTGCGATCGAGGCGATCACTGGTCGTCCTCCTACTCAGCCAACATACGAAATTATGGTGCGCACAGGGCGTCTCGTTGGTCGTGGCGTTGCATCGGTGTGCAACTTGTTAGATCTCAAACTTGTGTGTGTCGGCGGAAGTGTGGCACTCGGATTCGGCGCAACTTTTTTCAACTCGGCACAACGCACTCTCGACGAATTGTGTGGACTCGAGTTCTCGAAGAATGCACGCATCGTGCCTTCGCGTCTTGCAGATGAAGGTGGCCTCATTGGCGCATCGGCGATTGGTTGGCGTGGACTCAACCGCATGGCATCAGTGAGTTACTAGCGAATCCACTGCAGCAGATCAACCTGTACTCGTGTGAGTGGTTGTTGCACATCAATCCATTCACCAACACTTGGTGTTGGTCTTCCGCGGGCAACAAACAGCATTGAAGTGTGCATGTGTGGTGCTTCCAGCATGTTCAGCCGTTGGCGCTGATAATGAAATGGACTGCGTCCGTCGAGCAATGGCATAACACCGTGGGCGGTGCCGCATCCGACGAGGACAATCTCGCCCGGGCCATTGATCAGATTTTGTCGGTAACCGGCCCGCGAGCCTGATTCCACTGGGTGCCTGTCGAGAACATCGGCCGACAACTGCATCATTGATTTGTCGCCATGCCAGAGCGGTGTACCGAGGCGAATACGAAAATCAAATGTGGGATTCTCGCTGCGCAATTTTGCATACGCAGATGGCTCGAGATGGCTGACATAGATCGGCAGCGACGGATCGAGAATGTCGAGCCACGACGTGATGTCTTTCAAATGCGAAGCAGTGTCGCCTTCAAGTGGCGGATGAATGGAGTATCCGCGCACGGTGCAACTTGCAGCCGAAATATCAGCGAGCAGTGGTTCGAGATTCTCGGGTTGCACGCCGAACCGCTTCGTCGACGACTGCAATTTCACGATGACGTTTCCACGCCAGTGTGCAGCGGCAAGTGCCATCACATGATGTGGACTTCCTACCGTCAGCATTGTGTCGGGTGGAAGATTCTTCGGCGGCGCAGTGAGAGATGGAGTCAGCACCAATGCCGTCACGTTGTTCGGGATGTCACGTGCTTCAAAAACTGTTCCGACTGCAACCTCGTTTGACAATTGACCGGCAAGGGGCATGAGATTCCATCGACGAAAGCCGTATCCGTTGCCCTTCACTACTGGCACGAGGCCGGGCATCGAGCGCGCAACCCCTTGTACATGGGCTTGCCAGCGGGCTTCATTGACGGCAAGGCGAATTGTCACCCCTGAGACCGTAGTCGGCAATCAATTCCCGAGTTGGTTGGTCGGGAATTGGGCTCTAGCGTGGGGGGATGGCAAAGATCTTCGATTTTCCCAATCCTGTCAATGAAACATCGGCCCGATTGGTGGCGACCGGGGCAGTGATCATGAGTGTCCTGTTTGTAGTCACTGGCAATCCGTACATCCTGATTCCTCTCACCTATGGCTTTCTTGCTCGAGTTCTCATGGGTCCGCGTATCAGCCCACTTGGCCGCATCGCAACTCAGGTCATCACTCCACGTCTTTCAGGCCCTCACAAGTTGGTGGCTGGTCCACCAAAACGATTTGCTCAGGGAATCGGTGCGCTTTTTTCCGTCACGGCATCGATTCTGTGGCTCGCAGATTTTCACATTGCATCGCGTGTCGTTGTCGGCATGCTTGCCGGCGCAGCATCGCTTGAAGCATTCGTCGGTTTTTGTCTGGGTTGTGCCATTTTCGCAAAGCTCATGAAATGGGGAGTGATCCCTGAGTCCGTGTGCGAA
>JBEAXB010000171.1:0-3683 GCA_041160045.1 Actinomycetota bacterium | reverse complement strand
GACAGGTTCCGGCAAGTTGCGCCGCCAGCAGGCCAACCGCCAGCACTTGTTTGAAAAGAAGTCCAGTGTTCGCACGCGTCGCCTTGCAGGCGATGTCGATGTGCACCCAGGTGATGCAAAGAAGATCAAGCGCCTCCTAGGCGAGCGCTGATTACGAAGAAAGAGTAGGAGAAGCACAATGGCAAGAGTCAAAAGGGCCGTTCACGCCCGCAAGAAGCACCGCGAAGTACTTGAGAAGGCAAAGGGTTACTACGGCAATAAGAGCCGTTCGTTCCGCGCAGCTAACGAACAAGTACTGCATTCAGGTCAGTACGCATTTCGCGACCGTCGCGCAAAGAAGGGCGAGTTTCGTCGTTTGTGGATCCAGCGAATCAACGCTGCATGCCGTCTGAACGACATCTCATACAGCCGCTTCATCGCCGGTCTCAATGCAGCAGGCATCGAAGTAGACCGCAAGATCCTCGCTGATCTTGCAGTATTCGATGCAGAAGCATTTTCAGCCTTGGTTGTCTCAGCAAAGGCCGCACTGGTCTGAGTCGGACACCTTTGTCCTCATCGAACCCTCGGGTTCAACGACTGCGACGCCTCATCGGGCGTCGCAGTTTTCGTTATGAAGAAAGTCAGTTTGTCATCGAGGGTCCAACCCTTGTGGCAGAAGCTGTGGCGGCTGGTCTTGTCTTCATCGATCAATATGTCCGCGAGGATTACGACGATTACGTAGCGCCTGGTGTGATTTGTCACGAACTTGATGCAAAGACTTTTAATTCGGTCAGCGACACAGAATCACCTCGCGGCATCATGGCCGTGTGTGAGATGCCGCCGGTCGAATCAATGTCGTTTGGTTCCTTCGACTGGTTGATGGTGCTGAACGAAGTGTCAGACCCGGGCAATCTCGGAACACTTGTGCGCAGTGCGGAAGCAGCCGGCGCAAGTGGTGTCGTGCTCGTGGGTACCACTGTCGATCCATGGTCGCCGAAGGTCTTGCGCGCTTCTGCAGGAGCACTGCTCCATGTTCGTCTGTGGCAAATCGATTCGCTCGAACAATTGCGTATGGCCGGAGTTCGCTTGCTTGGCACCTCGTCACACGACGATATTTCCGCCACCGGAGCTGTCTCGTTGTACGAAGCAGATCTGACTGGGCTCATCGGAATCGTCATGGGTAACGAATCACGTGGCCTCGAACCAACCGCCGATGTCGACTCGTGGATCACCATTCCTCAGCGTGGACGCTCGGAAAGCCTCAATGTCGCGATGGCCGGCACAGTCGTTGCGATGCAAGTCGCCCACGCACGCGGGTAATGCTCCCGAAAGTTGCGAGAGCAAGCGGATAGCGTTTCATCGGCATGAGTACTGCATCCACCCCCGAACACGCTCAACTTGCGGCAGCGCTTGCTGAGGGTCTTGCACAAATAGAGGCTGCAAACACTCCTGATCTTTTGCGAACCGCAATGTCGGTGATTACTGGCAAGAAGGGTGCGCTTGCCACCGTCAAGTCGTCGCTCGGAAAGATGACCGATGTCGAGGCCCGGAAGGTTCTCGGACAAGAAGTCAATCTTGCGTTTGGTGCAATCGGTACCGCCGGCCTTGCCCGTGAGCGCGCACTTGTTGCAGCGCAACTCGCCGAAAAAATCGAAACCGAACGAGTCGACATCACCGAATTGGCAATGACTGCGCGCACCACGCACCGACGAGGTCGTTTGCATCTTGTCACCCAGGCCACCGAACGACTTGAAGACGTCTTTATCGGGCTCGGATTTCAAATTGCCGAAGGTCCAGAAGTCGAATCAGACTTCTACAATTTCGAAGCACTCAACATGCCGCCGTCGCATCCTGCGCGAAGCATGTGGGACACATTGTTCGTCGAAGCAGATCCCGAGGGAAGTGTTGTCTTGCGTACACACACATCTCCCGTGCAGATTCGCGTGATGCAGGAATGGCCACCGCCGATCTATGCAGTGATGCCCGGACGTGTTTTTCGTCAAGATACGCCCGACGCCACGCACATGCCTGTTTTTCATCAGATCGAAGGCCTCGTCATCGATCGTGGAATCACGTTTGCCGATCTCGCCGGCACGATCGAATCGTTCACCAAGGCTTTTTTCGGCGCCGGCTTCACATCGCGTTTACGTCCGTCGTATTTCCCGTTCACCGAACCAAGTGCAGAGTTCGATATTCGTCGCCCTGATGGGTCTTGGATCGAACTTGGTGGCTGCGGCATGGTGCATCCGCATGTGTTGCGTGCTGGCGGTCTCGACCCTGACGAGTGGAGTGGTTTTGCTTTTGGATTCGGTATCGATCGCATGGCAAAAGAACGTCATGGCGTTGAAGACCTGCGCGACATGTATTCAAATGATGTCCGATTCCTGGAGCAGTTCTCGTGAAAGTTCTCCTTTCGATCCTGCGTGAAATGGCAGATCTGCCGAATGATCCCGATGTCATTGCCGATGCACTGAACCAGTTGGGTCTTGCCGTCGATGCAATGGAAATCACTGGCAACCCCGTCGCTGGTGTTGTTACTGCAAAGATTCTGCGCACAGAAAAACACCCGGACGCTGCCAAGGTGACGCGTTGCTGGGTGGATGCCGGTGACGGAGTGGAACGCCATGTGTGGTGCGGTGCCACCAACATGGGCGCCGGCGACACTGTGTGTCTTGCCACAATCGGAACAACGATGCCTGACGGACGCCAGATTGCCCAGCGCGGAATTCTTGGCATCGACTCAGATGGAATGTTGTGCTCTGCTTCCGAACTCGGTCTGAGTGCTGATTCCGCAGGCTTGTTGATTCTCGATGCATCGACTCCGCTTGGTATCAGCCCGTTCGTTGCGCTTGGCATCGAGCACGATGTGGCCTTCGAACTCGACCTGACCCGTAATCGCCCTGATTGTTGGGGCCATCTTGGAGTTGCGCGTGATGTTGCAGCTCATCTTGGAGTTGCATGTCTTGGGCCTGCATTGTCAACTGCACCACTCGGTGATGCAACATCTCCTGCAGTGCGCATCGATGCGCAGGATAACTGCGGCATGTTCTCGGCCGCCACGATCTCGGGCGTACAAGTCGGCCCTTCACCTGCATGGGTGGTTCGTCGACTCGATGCGCTCGGTATGCGCAGCATCAACAATGTGGTCGATGCATCAAACATGGTGATGCTCGAGACCAATCAACCGAACCATGCGTATGACGCCGCAGTGGTTAATTCATTTACGATTCGCATGGCACGTGCTGGTGAAACTCTCGTTACTCTCGATGGTGCCGAGCGCACGTTGTCGGTAGATGATCTTTTGATTTGCGACGGCGCAACCGATGCGCCCGTTTTGCGACGGCGCAACCGATGCGCCCGTTGGGCTTGCCGGAGTGATGGGTGACCTGCATTCGGAAATTACCGAGTCCACTTCAGTCATCAATCTGGAGATCGCATGGTTCTCGCCAGATCCGATTCGTTTTTCGGCACAACGCCACAGCTTGCGTAGTGAAGCTTCGTTGCGGTTCGAACGTGGTGTCGACCCCGAAGGACACGCGTTCTCGACGCGCCGATTCGTACAAATTCTCTCCGAGACGTCTCCGAACATCGTGTTGCACGACGGTGCAACCATTGTGCGTTCATCGTCATACCCAACAGCAGCCACAATCTCTGTGTCGGTCGACAAGGTGGAAGCTCTTCTCGGAACCCGTATCGAATCCGAC
>JBEAXB010000170.1:0-3400 GCA_041160045.1 Actinomycetota bacterium | reverse complement strand
GCCTGATCGACGGTGACTGCAACGTCGCCCTTCGAAACTGGAATGTCGTAGCGAGCAAAGTACTGCTTGCCCTGATACTCAAAAAGATCCATGAGTTACTCCCTATTGTCGAGTTCTTCTTCAAGCCACTGGCTAATCGCTTTCAACGACGAGCCGGGACCAAAGATCATGCCCACGCCCTGCTCGCGAAGTGCGCGCGCATCGGCATCAGGAATCACACCGCCGCCGAAAATGAGAATTTCTCCCATGTCTCGGTTACGAAGTTCTTCCATCGTGCGGGGGAAAAGTGTGAGGTGAGCGCCAGACAGGAGCGACAAGCCAACGGCGTCGGCATCTTCCTGCAAAGCAGTCTCGGCAATTTGCTCGGGGGTCTGGTGCAGACCTGTGTAGATGACCTCGAAACCATGGTCTCGGAGGGCGCGGGTGATGGTCTTGGCACCTCGGTCATGACCATCTAGGCCTGGCTTGGCGACAACTACTCGATAAGGGCGTTTCACAGAATAGAAACCCTACGCCGTGCGAGCGTTTGGATACCAACCCGCCACAATGGGGGAATGGAATTGCCCCGCCTCCGCAGCCCCCTTGCTCGTGCCGTTGTGCCAGTTTTGGGCGGAATCGCCTTTTTTATCCTGTTTTTCGTCGGTTTGTGGGTTGCCGCTCGGTACATCAACGACCAGGCCGACCCCACCTCCCAAATCGGCAACAAAGTCTTCGAAGTGGGCAAAGTCGAGTCCATCGCCAAGTCCGTCGCCAAAGACGGCCCCCTTCTCCTGCCCGACCTGAAGAGCCCAGACGGGGTGCGATCGATTGTTCTCGACCACACCGGCACAGATCCAGCCGTTGGGTGGCAGGCGTATTACGGCTACCCAGCCGACCGCGATGCCACCTGTCTCGTCACCCATGTTCAAGGCAGTCGCACCTTCACAGATTGTGAAAATCGAGTCCTGCAGGCAGATCAGTTGTCGGCGCCTGCCGAGGTGCGGCCCATTGTCGAGAACAGAAAAACTCTGTACCTCGATTTGCGTGGACTGACCACCAGTCAAACCACGCCGTAACGGCGCAGTAATTCTGTTGGCAGTTACTTTGCTGAAACTGAATCAGTAAGACGAGAAGCGAATTGTTCGGCGTGTTCGGCCAAGTGCCCACGCTGCAATGCAAGCCCACCCAGAACATGCGCACCACGATGTTCCAACTCGCGGGTCATGACATCAAGTGACTTGCCAGGGTTCAACGCATACGTGCAAAAAGCCACTGCTTCTTTACCGGCCATTGCTGGCAAGGCGCGCAAGTTATCGATGCCCCACGGTGACTGGCCAACAACGAATAGTCCGTGCACCCATGTGCCCACGATGATTGTGTCGGCATCTTGAATGGCTGCATGATCAGGCTGCTTCACAGATGACATTCCAGTGATGGTCCACCCCTCTTGCTGCAGGTTGGCCGCGATCAGCTCGCCAGCCTTCCATGTGTTGCCGGTGAGACTTTCAATGAGAATGGCTGCCTTCATGGCTTTAGTTCTACTACCCACTGGCTCTGAACGAAAACTTTGTCAGAGTTTTTTGAGAGGAGCCCAGGCAAGAGCAAGGTGCTTTGTGCCTTTTTCACGGAAACGAACGGCTACTTCAGCTTTTTCGCCGGTGCCCTTGATTTCGATGACGACGCCTTCGCCAAACACCGAGTGTTCGACATCGTCGCCAACTTTGAGCCCCTCGAGGTGATCGGTATTGCGAGGCTCTGCTGGCGGACGCACCGCGCGTTCGGCACGCCGACCATATGAACGACCTTCAGTGTCATCTTCATCACGTCGTTTGTACGCAGGAATCTCACGGTCGTTCCAACTGCTGGTGCTGGAGCGACCAAAAGTGCGTCCGTGATCGGAACCAGAATCAACATTGCCTTGACGGTCGAACAGTTCGGCGGGTACTTCTGCCAAGAAGCGCGACGGCGGGTTGTATGACGACTGGCCAAACAACATGCGCTGCCATGCATGAGACACGAGCAGACGTTCGCGGGCACGCGTGAGACCCACATATGCGAGTCGGCGTTCTTCCTCGAGTTCGGCAGGGTCGAGCAGTGCACGGTTATGCGGGAAGATTCCTTCTTCGCAACCAACGAGGAAAACCACCGGATATTCAAGCCCTTTTGCCGAGTGCAATGTCATGAGCACAATATGGTTTTCTGCATCGAGGTCGTCGGTATCAGCAACGAGAGCAACTTGTTCGAGGAACTCTTCCACTTGCGTGAATTCGGCAGCAGAACCAATGAGTTCAGAGATATTTTCCAAACGACCAGCAGCCTCGACACTTGCCTCTTGTTCGAGTTCGGTGATGTAACCACTGTTGTTCATGGCCAACTCGATGAGTGCAGATGGGCCATCCGCAAGTGCCGCATTCATTTCATCGATCAGGGTGACAAAGGAAGAAATGCCCTTGATTGCAGAGCCAGAAACACCAGCATCACTCGCATGACGCATTGCTTCAATGAATGACACGCCCTGAGCTGCCGCATACGCATCGATCTTGCCGATACTTGTGTCACCGATTCCGCGCTTTGGCACATTGAGAACGCGCTTGATGCTGATTTCATCGAGTGGGTTTGCGCCAGCTTTCAAATACGCAATGGCATCTTTTACTTCGCGACGATCGTAGAACTTCGTGCCACCAACAACCTTGTACGGCACGCCGGCACGCATCATGGCTTCTTCAATGGCACGGCTCTGTGCATTGGTGCGATACATGACGGCAATATCGCCCCATGAACGGTGCTCGGAATCGTGAATGTGTTGCGCAGTGGATGACACCCACCGTGCTTCGTCGTATTCATCCTGAGCGAAATAGCGCACAATCTTTTCGCCGGCACCAGCTGATGTCCATAGATCCTTCGGACGACGGCCGAGGTTTTGTGAAATCACAGCGTTGGCAGCAGTGAGAATTGTCTGGGTACTGCGGTAGTTCTGAGCAAGAACAACCACTGTTGCTTCACCGAATGCATTTTCGAACTCGTCGATATTGCGCATGTCGGCACCGCGGAATTTGTAGATGCTCTGATCTGAGTCGCCGACAACACATACGTTGTGGTGCAGCGCACCAAGCATGAGAACGATGCGGTTTTGTGCCTGGTTGGTGTCTTGGTATTCGTCGATGAGAATGTGCTGAAAACGCTCTTGGTATTCGCGAAGAATTTCTGGGTGTGATTCAAACAAACGCACCACGTTGACCAACAGATCGTCGAAGTCCATGGCTCCGGCACGAATCAGACGTGCCTGATATTCGCGATACACCTCGGCGTGTCGGCGCGCCACGATGTGTTCGGCTGTGTCGTGTGCACGAGCAATGCTGACCAATTCGTTTTTCCACAAACTGATGCGTGACTGCGCGGCATTGGCCGGAAATTTCTTGGC